>JAJDAE010000365.1 GCA_029262035.1 Candidatus Zhuqueibacterota bacterium | reverse complement strand
CTACCCCACCTTATTAAAAAACAACGGATAAGTCACCGTAATCGAGCCGGATTCGATGGGATCGTATGTCCACCGGCCGATGAAATCTAAAACCTCTCTTTCAAAATCAGAATTTTCCATACTGCTGGAAATCAGATTCACTCGCACAACCTGGCCGCTTGCAGCAATCGCAACTTCAACCACCATTTTACCGCTTAAATTTGGGTCTCTTTTAAGGTGCTTGTTATAAATGTAGGTCAGCCGGCCCTGGTTGCCCAGCATCACATCTCGCACGGATTGCTCCGTGCGCTTGCCGAGTGCTTCCTCACTGCCGCGCATACCGGAAACCTGATCGACTTTTATCTGCCCCTTCTTCCCTAGTCCAGTCCCGCCAATATCTTCAAGGCCGCTTAATAAATCATCAATGCCGCCAGCATCGGAACTTGCCAGTAGTTCATCAATACCATCACCACGGCTTTTGCTCCTACCATTTCCAACCGTTAAGTCCGAGCTGGCAATGGCTGCATCCAATTCTTTCACCAAACCTTTGTCCAGCAGAAAATCAGCCAGGTTATTGGATTTATTGGACCGCCCTGAGCCAGTCAACAAACCGAGCAAACCCTGACTTTCCACTTTTCTGTTTTTGGGGTTGCCGGATTTTTCAGGAGTATCTTCCAGCTCATCCTCCTCAGCACCCTCTTCTCCGGCTGTGGGGGTAGTTGGTGTTATATCAACATTTCGGGAAATATCAGGCGCCTTTACTATAATTCTGGCAAGACGCTCCGGTACCAGGTTAACCACCGTTTTGGGATTTAGGTCAATTGGCAGACCGCTTAGATATTTTAATAAAACAAAATGAAAAATAGCAACGGTTGTAAAAATAACTTTGAAAGACATGTCTCTTTTTAGCCGAGCCAAAGTGACAGATCGCCACGAGTAGCCAACAAAGCTGTCTTTTATAACAGGTTTGGGCTCACGCAAAATGCACTGAAAGGTGACTTTGGCATTGCCGATAATTACCACACCTTTTTTTCCGGGTGTAATTGGGTAGCGAAAAGCATTCCCCTGTTTGGGTAAAACGCCATGCAAAACCATGTCCTGTACTGACAACCGCGATTCCTGAGCGATCACTTCTCCCTTCATGCCCCGGCTAAAATTCAGGTCAAAAGAATGCTTCCGCCCGGAAACCAGTGTAGCCTTCTTGGGAAAACCGTCACCGGCCAAAACAATATCATTTTTCTTGTGCTGTCCAAAAGTCAATCTTTCCTTGAGCGTGAGTGTTTTCTGACTTACAGTGCCATTCTGCTCAATTCGTACAAGAAGCTGTTCTTTTGCTTTCGCCATACTATATCTGCTCAGCCTGGTTTACCGCCAACAACATATTGTTAAACCCTTCCCGTCCGCAGGTAAACATTATTTTCTTTAATAGCGCGAAAGGTATTTCTTTATCCCCCTGAATTGTGATGTCGCCTTTAAAACCCATGTTGGCATCAAGTTGCCCAAGGTTAATTGAAAATTTCTTTAAATTGGCGAGTTGTGACTGTAGCCCCGGTACAAAATTCACGCTCTCCCCCATAACCTCGGAGACTTTTTCAACCGGCTTGCCATCAAGGATAATCCAATCGTTTGTAACCGTGATTATCGGACTTGCTTTGGGTTGGGTTTTCGCAGTAGATTCCGGCAGTTGTAAATCCTTGGAAACGCTCATAATCTCGCCTTCCACGGAAAAACTTTTCAGGAGAAATACCAGCAAAATTGTAAACATATCGATCATTGAGGTCAACCGAAGTGTGAAGGAGCTAATCGACTTATTGCGCCGCGGCTTCACAACAAAAAGTTTTCCTTCTGCATCATCGTTTTGTTCAAAATTAAAATACATTCTTTACCCTGAAATTGAAATATTCGGGAAACCGTTTTCACGGCAGCGATCCATTACCTGAATGATGATTTCATACTTAATTGAAGAAACCGGAGCGATAATGATATCTTCAGAAGTTTGATGTAATTGCTTAACTGCCTGCAAATTTTGTGTCAAAATCTCAAAATCAAACGCCTCTCCTTCTTTCTTAATAAACGGAGTTTTAAAATTCCTGGACTTTAAATCAAAGCCCTTTTCAGTGATTGTAAGAAACGTTACAACCGGCTTACCAGCTTGTTGTTTATTTTGAACCGCATCTGCACCCGGCAGAGAAAACTCTATGATTGAAATTTTGACAAAAACTGCGGTCAGAAGTAAAAAGGGCACCAGAATCAAAAAAAGGTTCATCACCGGCATTATGTTTAAATCTTCGGCTTTGAGGCTTTTCTCCCGGCCAATTGCTTTTTTCAAATTCATCAATTACTCCGGGCGCCTATGGTTTTTTGATAAATTCGTGCGACGCTTTCGTTAATTTCATCAATGATATTATTTGTTTTTGATTGGAGGTACGAGTGAAAAACCATACAAGGAATCGCGACAATGAGACCAAAAGCTGTTGTGTTCATGGCCACCGAAATTCCCGCTGAAAGGAGCGCAGCCTTTTGAGAAGAATCCGCACCGGCCACTGCCTGAAAGGATTGAATGAGACCAATAATCGTTCCCAACAGACCAAGAAGCGTGGCAACATTTGCAATCATAGAAAGATAATGCGTACGGCGTTCCATTTTTGGAATTTCAGTCATTGCAGCTAATTCAAGCGCATTCTGAACGGCTTTAGGCCCCTTTCCGTATTCATGCAATCCGGCTTCGGTTATCGTGGGCAAAGCTGCCTTAGATGCCCGACACAATTCAATTGCATTTGCAAGATTGCCTGCCTGAATCAACTCGACGATGCGGCTAACAAACTTTGTGCTATCGATTCGGTTTTTAACGTTGATGAATAAATAACGCTCTACGATTATGCTAATACCCAGAATTAGAGCTCCCAAAATAATCCACATAAAAATGCCGCCGGCATCAAAGGCGCGGTAAATAAGTTCCAAAGTTTAACCTCCTGATTTTATGATCGCTTATCCAAAAAAATAGGATTTCGATACTTGAAATCCTACTAAAAAATTAAAACATGTTTTAATTCAAAAACTTACTTTTTAGTTTTTCGTTTTGTACGTCTTCGTTCTGACAATTTAATCATATCCTCCCGTTCAATTTTCCGAAACATTTCCCGGAAAAATGAGCGATCAATATGAATATCTTCAACCGCTTGCTCCTGCCCTTGAATAATAAAAGCAGTTTGTGGCTTTTCAATTTTGCCGGTTATTTCAATTTTATCCAGCAAGATTTTTGTATTAGTCTTTTTACTTTTTTTAATATCGCCTTTTTCTTGTTTCTTATCTTTGGTTTCTGTTTGCGCAAACAAGGAGGCATTATTCACAAATAAAGCTATAGTAAAAACCAACAACATTAGTTTGAAATTCTGCATTAATTTTAATCTAACCATTTTTTCCATTAGTAACCTCTGACACTTTCTGTTCTAACTCAAGTTTTAGGATGTTCAACCGCTTTTCACTTTCAGACACCCACTTATTCACAATACTATTTTCGTATGCATTCTTCACATTGGTTTCGTAGGTTTTTTGAGCTTTTTCTTTTAGCGGTAAAACACTTTCATTTAATTTTTCAATATACACTAGCATTTGCTCGGAGGAAAGATTTGCAGGTTTGGGTGAAGTCAAAAGTGCTTCCGCGAAGGTCTCAAATGTGAGGCCAATTTTGTAAGACGATGCTGTTGTCCACTCTGCAACTTTATATTTTGCGGCTTCCGTGTATGCTTTAATGACCTCCTGGAACAGAGCTTTCTTTCGGGCAAGCTTTCTTTTAACCGGCGCAGTAAGTTTTATGTTATCAAACTCTTCAAACTTAATTTCTCCGAGTAAGAATTGCGCATTAGCAGGCATATAATTTTCCACTGGGATATTTTTTTTAACAAACCTCGCATAGGCGTTTAACAGAAAATTTAAATCAACAATGGCTGATTTATTCTTACTTATTCTCATTGCGAGCTCGGCGCGCTTAAATGCTGCTTCCAGATGCGTATCTGCATCACCATCGTAGACACGGGTATATTCACCAAACGTATCACGCGCTTTATCATAATCGTGTAATTTTTCATAAGACTGCGCTGCCAGAAAAAGTGCCTTGGGTGCAAATTCAGAGAGTTGATTTTTCTTGTAAACCAATAGATAGTTTTCTGCGGCACATGCCCAGTTCTGAGTATTCTCACACAAGCGCCCTGCCTTTAATAGCGCCTGCTCAACTAATTCTGATTTCGGAAATTTTACCGATATTTGTTGATATAATGAAATTGCTTTCATTTTTTCACCAAAGGCCTCAGAGTTTTTCGCAGCATCAAAAAGCGCCCGTTCTGCAATAACGGGGTCTTTTGATTTATTAAAGACGGCTTCAAATTCAACAACTGCTTTAGCTGTATCTCCTTCTGCAAGAAACGCCTCAGCTTTTCTGAATTGAGATGTGGCAATCATTTTGTGAGTCTTTTGTAGCAGAGATGCTGAATCAGGATAGGCGTCAACAAGCTGTTGGAACCAATGTTCAGCAGCTACAAAATTATTCTGCTGGAATTCAGATTGCGCAGTCATCCAATAAGCCTGGGCGGTATATTGATCTTTCTCAGATTTCCTTGTTACTTCTGCACAAATCTGCTTAGTCAGATCATATTTTTTTAGTTCAAACAAAACTCTGGCATAATTAACCAAAACTTCGTTTACTTTTGAATCACCGGGAAATTTCAGAAAAAATTTATTACTTGCCAGAAGCAATCTTGCACGCCCGCTGTTCAAATTCTCAACAATATCAACACCGGATTGTTGCTTCCCTAAAAAATTAAACAAAAAGAACTTGGTCGTGTCTGGTGATGTATCCGTTTTTAAGATATGATTCAACGCCAGAATGCGGTTATAGGCCGCACTCGCCGCAAACTCCGATGTGCCATAATGCACCAACAAATTATTATATTCAACCGCAGCCTGCTCGAATTGCTCGATATCATAAAAACATTCGCCTAAATAAAACTGTACTTTGTGTGCTCGTTCGTAATCCGGAAACTTACTTATGTAAAACTCATACCATTTGATCGCCGTCTCAAAATCCGAAATTATATTTGTACTCTGAGCTTTTACCTGGGCTTCCGTACCCAGTGAATAGACATATTCTTCAGCAACGGTTAAAACCTCAGTTTGCGCTTCAGCATTAATTTTTAAATACCATTTTGAGTCCGGCCCAAAATTTGAGATAAACTCCCGCTTGGCGATATCGACTTTTTCTTCGTCTCCTGCAAGATCATAGTTTTCAACAATCAAGCTCTGACAATTCGAAGCCAACATTTTCTCAGGATAAAAATTCTGCAAAATCTCCAAGATCTCGATCGCCTGCCCATAAAAATTGCGTTTACGATAAATATCAGCTAAGTGTGATAGAACTTTTTCAGTATATTTTTTATCCTTTTTATCGCTTAAAAACTCGCCGGCCTGACTTGGCCCACCATCTGCGGCAAATGATACCGAGATATATTCAATGGCCTCGCTACGTAAATCTGTTTTAGTTTTTCCGTAGTCAGAATACTCTGTCTGGTCAAACTCTTCAATTCCTTCCACCAAGCGGATAAATGTTGAAATTGCTTTGTCAAAATCATTAATATTGTAGTAAGCCCATCCTAATTTGTACAGAGCCATATCAAAAAAAGGACTATCCCAACCATGCAGCAAACGGCTATAGAAATCGATCGTTGATTTATATTCCCGCTGGTCGAAGTAATATTCTCCAAGGCGGAAATAAGCCTCGTCCGCCATAATCGCATCGTTGGTTAAGTCAGCAACTTTTTGGAAATTAGCTGCGGCTAATTCAGTTTCACCTTGCTCAGAATAGCAAAGCGCCATCCGATAATAAACCTTGTCTTTAAACGCTGATTCAGGAAAACTAACAAGCAGGTTTTGGGAAATACTGATGGCTTCACTAAAATCAATTTTGGGGAGAGATGGTTTCGTGCTTATTAAGCCGTCACTAAATTGGCGTTCAGCCTGCTCGAATACATCCATTTTCTGATCATATAAAATCGCGGCTCGTTTAATATAAAGCGCTGAAAGTTGAAACATCAAAGTTGGAGTAAAATCGTTTTCGGGGTACTTCGAAAGTGTATTTTCAGAAGAACGGATGGTTCTCGATAATTCAATCAATTCCGGGTTTTCCGGATTCATATTTTGCGCTTGCAGAGAAAAACAAAATATTCCAACTAATATGAATAAACCCAGAGCAATTCCCTTAAAATATTTCACAACTATTTCGACTCCGTACTTCTAAGGAATAACGACCGCACTTTTCCATATTCCGCATAAGCCATCCATTTTTTCCGCATTTCATTTAGCTGGATTCTTCTTTCAAGATTGGCCATTTGCTCGGACAAATCATGAAACTCCTGTCGCTCGGCAAGTATGTCATTTAAAAGACTCTCACGTGTTTTCTCTACTTCAGAAATTCCGTTAGATTGTTGTGAAGCTCTTACAGCATCTGCCTGATATGGAATAATATCAATAAGCGCCGATTCCAATTGCTTCATATCTTGAGTTAATTCGTCTATCCTTTTTTCAAAAATAGTTAAACCATTGCGGGTTTCATCTACTACCGCCAGAGAATCCTGACGCTGGTTTATCAATTTATCAAATTCATTGATGGCTAAATCATAATGTTTTAGTTTAAGGTAAGACTGCCCTTTCATGAAATAAATTTCCTCACGATTATAATAATCGGAATAATTATCTTCAAGTAAACTTAACGCCTTAATTGTTGATGGATAATCCTCCAATTTTAACGATGACCAGCCCATAACCAATAATGCTTCAGGGTAATCAAAAAAATCATTCGGAATTTTTTGCAGGTACTTTAACGAGCGCTCATAATTTGATAACTCAAAATGAACATAACCTAAAGTCAGGCGGGCAGAATTAATAATATCTTTTCGCTCACGGTTTTTGTCGGAAAACCTTGTGATTTCAAGGAGCTGTTCAATTGCTTTGCTGACTCGCTTTTTTTTCAAAAGTGTTAATGCCGACGTGTAAAGTGCAAATGGATAAAATTTATTTTTCTTTTTCATATGCGGCATTAAATTTAACACTAAATTATAATCCAGCATCTTGAAATGGGTTTGAATTGAGAAATATCGGGATTCATAAATAATGTCATAATCCGCATAATTTGATTCTATTGCTTTGTAAAACTTTAAGCTTTGCTGAAATTCCTCTTTTTGAAAAGTTACTTTTTGTAAGCCAAGAATGGTTTTAACTACAATTTCAGGTTTCCTCGCCGTACGCAACAAATATCGATACATTTGCTCGGAGCCATTATACAATTCCATTTCATACAAACAGTTCGCCAGGTAAAAAAGTCCCTCGTCGAATTTTGAAAAACCAGGATAGGAATCAAGTACAACAATTAAGTCTGTCAAGGCCTCCCAATAATTCTTAGCTTTGTAACTTTTACGGACTTCCTCAAACAATTCATCTGCTGCTTTTTCCAACTCTCCATGTGCATGGTCGGCACCATTATTTTGGTGTCCTTTAATTGCAGGTAAGAAAGATGCTCCGAGAACGTTTTGCCAACATGAGAAGAGAACAACAAAAGCAGCAAGCAGATAAAAAATTCGATGTTTAAAAATTGACATAGGGTTTATATCTTGTTTTTTTCACAACTATCAATCGGTACTTATTTAACCTCAAAATGTTCCAACTATTAGATACCTGTTATAAACTGGATCGTTTCTCAAACAATTAATGTGCCAAAACCATGCTTGAAGTAAAACAACTAAAACTATTTGATTTTATTTAACTTATCCACAACAATGAAAATTCAGGAAGCAAAAATAATACGAAATCATTTCAATTTCGTGTATAGGAAAGAAAAAATGATTCAGAATGAGACAATTTCAAATAGTATTTTCATTCTAAATATAAATACCTCGATTCGCGAATCTAGTTTTGACAAACCCCGCAAGCGGATAAATTATAAATAATACCAGAACACCGGCAATTGCATCTACTGCGTAGTGGTATTGCAAATAAACCGTTGAAAAAATCAGACATAAAGTCAGTGGTAAGACGAGATACCCAAACGTTCTATTGGCTTTAAAAATAAACAACCAAACTATTCCGGCTGCGGCCACATGGGAGCTGGGGAAAGCAGCTCCGCTTATATTAGCCATCGCCTGGATATTTAATACCATACCATCAAAAAAGCCGGCGGCTTCTCTCGGAAGATGATAACCTACCAAGGCTTGCTGCGGCCCACGAGCAGTTAAAAACAGATAGGATAGATAGCAAAAATAAAATGTAAAGGAGAGATTATAAATATATTCACGAAACATTTTTTTACTTTTCACAAAAGTCGCGCATAAGCCAGCCGGAAACAAAATATAATATGACCAATATGAAAATGCCATAAACTCTGTAAGCCAGGGGTGGTAAAGCTTTTGAACCTCGGCTGTTGGATATCCACCGAAAATCGCCTTATCCCAACTTATCAAAAACCCTTCCAACCAAAATGGAAAAAAAATATTGATTAACACGCTAATTTCCTTGAACATAAACGTGTACAGGGAAAAGGGGTAGATGTCTCGAAAAATCCAGATTATTTTTGACTTTGTAGAATAGGTGAAATAGCAAAACCCAAGCAAAACCAAAACAGCAAAAAAATTCCAAAAAAAATGGAGAGGCCAGTTTGAAACGCGATGATTAAAAAGGAGAACCAGTAAAGCAATAATACTGAAGTAAGCTATTGTGATAACGTCAATTATGCGGAGTCTCTGAACTATTTGAAACTTGGTAAATCCATTGTTGTCAGCCAATGAAATCGAAGGTTTAATTTCTTGCTCTGTTTCTTTGCTCACTAGGTCGCACTCTTTAAATTGTCGTTACGAAAACGACAAACTTACAAAAAGTGTAACGAAAAAGCAAGGCTATAAGTTAAACCATTTCAAATATTTGAAAGCACTGGTAGCCAAATATTTGTACGGCTTTTATCTGGTTTGGAGCGCCATACCATGCGATCATACTTTCTTGTTCTGCTTTCCAGGCACAATCCCAATTGAAATCAATTTTCTTATTTCCCGGAGAAAATTCAAGATCGCCTTGAAACCCAGAACAAGAGGATCTACCACTTATTTCAACTTTCGTAATTGGTTCGCTCGGGTATTCATCCAGTAGTTTCATCAAAACCCGTAATACTTTTATCCTGGGTGCTCCAGCGGAAGACCGAATTAATTCGGAATCCTGTCCCGCCTCAAAATTTTTCACAGCGGTTTTAAATGCTGAATCAGCGTTACTGTTTTCAAGTATGATGCTTAATGTTTTAACTTCCATTAACCTCAACCAATTAAATACAATCTATACAGCTCAATGTCGGCAGAAAAATTTCCGCGCCTAAAATTAGTACCATAAATATAACATTTTTACAAAAAATTTGCAAATTTTAATACGTTAAAGGGAGACTTAAATTGTTTGGTGACCTTATAGATTAAAATCTGAATCCGGCGTTTTTTCAAACTTAATATCTTTTAAAATATTGGCTGAACTCTTTCGCTTTTTATCACCAAAAGGAAGCACTTCTCTGTAGCCTGCATACCGTTCAAATATATCTTGAGGCTGCCTGGTAAAAGGCTGTTTATTCTTGGCAAACAAATACTCAACTTCATCTGCTGAAATAATGCCCTCATATACATCAACTTCATTTAGTTTTTTAAGAATAATCGCCTTTAGGTCTTTATCGCGCCACTCCAGCAATTCACTTATAACCAGTCCAACAAAATCTCTGTCCTCATCTTCCAGAATAAGCAAAGTATGAAAAATATTTCGGATATCTTTTGCGTGGTGTTTGTTGTTTAAGGCGATCTGGATAAGAGCTTTTGCAGTAGCTAAACGATAAAACTCGTTGTTCCTTTTATTCAGCAAAAAATATTTTAATTCAAGAAGGTTATTGTTTCCGAGTTTAAAAAGTACTTCCCATAAATCTTCATCGAAAATGTCATCCAACCAATACTCGACGTATTTCTGCTCCTGAGCAAGGAATTCAAAAACAAGCTTTAAAGATACAGAAGCCTCAAGATGAGAAAGCAGGTTAAAAACATGTACTATTTTAAAAGTTTCGGTTGGCTTGGCTTGCTGATTAATATCGATCTTGGTGCGATTGTCGAGAGTTTCCCGCAGAATTTTTTCTAAATGAGGGATAGCTTCATCACCAAAAGAGATGATATTTCGTAGATAGTTATCTGCGATATGGCAGTCGTGCTTCTGTAAGTCCGTAACTAAACCTTCCAGTCGTTCAGCAGATAACTCGTTTTTTCCCTTTCCACCCTTAGTCATGCATACCTCCATTCCTGGGTATTTTGCCTGTTTTACAGGCTAATTTGTTATAATTTCTCCATCCCCATAACTGAAAATACTATACTAAATTGCTAATGTTTTGCAGAAAAGAATTACAATAGAAAAACATCCAAATTACCATTCAATTTTCCAGATAACATCCAGTCCCGTATCTCCGGTTCTATCACTCGAAGCTTGAAGTAATAAATTTAAAAAATCAAATACTTTAGGAATTTGATATTCCAGTTCAATAATTTGATTTCCTTCAACACCAAAATCCTGACTAACACTCACAAAGACATCCGGGGTAACGTACTTGCCAACTTTGACTTTCGAGTCGGCTAATCCGCCGCCGCTTTCGATCTGAATGACATCAAGACGCAAACGTTGTCCCAGTGTACCAGATAACTGCTTCAATAATTGACCCGTTAGAAGATTTTTAGCCTTGTCATCAATACCTGTATTATTTGCCACACCATCTTTTTCACCCGGTGTTAAATCATCGTATCGTTGTCCAAATAAAAAAATCGAAGCAATATCTTCCTGGGCGGCAATTTCATCATCCAGTAAAAATGAAAACTCAGGGTACAATAATGTTTTGCTTATCAAAACCTTAAAATCATGCTTTTCAGGTCTCTCTCCTTCTATTGGTGTGGAAGTTATTATGGTTTGAGCTTCCATCGAAATTTCCGGGTTGAGTTCCGGATCACCATTAAAAACCATCTCTCCATTTGTAATTTGAAACCGATTCCCGAACAACTTGTAAAATCCACGCTTGACAGAAAGTGATCCAAACATTACAAAATCGGGTCCTCTGTCTTTAACAAAAATAATATCGCCCTCTATTTCAATGCTTGCATCCGGGCTTCTAATCCAGGTGTTTCTGGGAAAATAAACAGAAAACTCGCCGTGGAGATTACGGTAGAAAACTGATTCTAAAAAATTATACTCCTGGATGTCTTCTGATTTTTGAAAACGTAATGCGCCGGACTTATCAAAAGACAGAGAGTCATCGGAGATTACAAAAAATGGTTTCGATGTCAGAGTGACTGAAGTACCTTCCTCAAAAGTCTCATAAAATATGCGGGCCTGGTCAACAGTAAAATCCCCGGTAAAAATTGGATCCTGCACACTACCTGTTAATACAAGAGAACCATCGGCCTGTACCTGAGCGGTTTTATTATTTATCAATTGAAAATTATTAGCTTTGAATTTGGAATTAAAACTTTCCAGTTCGTCTCGTGCCAGAGACAATTTACCTTCAATTGCTTTTAACGTACCCGCACCGGAATTCATACTAAATTGCCGGATAAGCATTTCCTGTTTATTTAAGACCACAACCAGGTTGATTTTTTTATATTTCAACCCAAACTCCGGTATTTTGAGAGAAGCGTTTATCAGGCGGATCGGGCCGACTCCATTCAGATTATTCAGAGTATTGCTCAAAACAACATCGGCGACCAACTTACCCTGAAAATCCTTGATACCCGTCATAAATACTTGTAAAAATGACAGGTCTAAACCGCGTGTGCTAATTTTAAATTCAAACGGTTTATCCAGATAAATTTTCTGCCCGAAAGGGTTTAGGGATAAATGTACAGGCAACTTTGCGCTGGACTCCAGCAAACTATCAACATTATCCTTCGCCAAAAAACAATCCACGGTAAAAAGATCATTTTCGTAGGAATAGGTTCCCTTAAATTTTTCAACAGTAAAAGCCGCGTATTTCCCTTTATTTAACGCAACACTTCCGTTCAATTTAGGATCGCTTAGTTTTTGAGAAAGGTTTAAGTCAAAATTAAATTTTGCCTGAAAATCATCTTGCTCCGGAAACATGGGTCTCATCTTTGCAAAATCAAGGTTAGATAAATTCACATTGAAATCATTGGCGCCTTCCGTGTCGAGCAGACCACTCAAAGAGACGCTTTGCTCCCCCGAAACCAAATTAAATGGCGTTAATCGCATTTGCGTACCGCCCAATGTAACTTTGGATGTGCCACCGCTTTTCTGCCATTTTTGCTCCAACCCTGTAAATCCCAGACTATCAATTCCCAAAATAGTAGAATCACTTTTTAGCCATACCCCACCATTTGTGCCAAAATTAAATTGATCGGGGTTTTCAATATCTATACTGAAAGAAGAAAACGAGTCCGCATAAGCCAGTTCAAGTCGGGAAGTATCGATTATAGTCTGACCCATCCGAAATTCATCCAGCCGGCTTTTAAGCGACAGAGTGCTGCCGGATTTAGAAACAACACCGGTTCCATCTGCGCTAAACTTCTTAACAGCATAATCCTGAAACTTAGCATCGTCAACTACCATTTTAAAAGTTGCAAGCAGTGAGTCAGCCATACCGTACAAGTTACCTGAAAATCTACCTCGGCCTGAAAGTGAGTCCAGCGGAAACGTTTTACTCATTAAAGAAAAATCAGAAAAATCGGCCTGAAATTCCAGAGTATTGTTGTGCTTCACAGACAGGTTTCCACCTGCTGTTAAAGTTACGACCGGAGAAACGATTCTAAAATCATTTACTGAACCAATTTCATGATTAAAATTAAGCGAAACCTGACCGGAGTTAATCGGGATATTTTGAATGGATGAAGGCAAAAATGTCAATTCAGCTTTTGACTGCATTGTCTCCAGAGCAAACTGTTTTCCAGAAAAAGAAATATTAAAATTCAAATCACTTTTCAAGCCACTGGTTGAATCCAATTGACTAAGATCAAAATTTTTAATACCTAACTTTGCGTTAAATTGTTCTGGTTGATTTAAAATTGTCCCGGAGAATTGTGCGCTTAACCCGGCAAGGCCGGCACTCAAATTGAAATTTGTTGTGTCTCCTGCAACCGTACAATTCAAATCAGCTTTGGAGACTGTGTAATTCATGAAACTGCTGGTATCAACTTCCGCAATAAGTCTGGCTGATATTTTATCCTTTTCCGTACCTCGCCCATTCAGCTCGAAGGAAAGGTTCAGATCACTTGCAAGCGTTGAATCCTCGATTAAAGCGGAAAGATCAAACTGTTGAACTGAACCATTTAATGTGTAGCGATATGGCTCATTCTCAAAATCGAAATTCCCGGAAAGACCGATTTCTCCCTGCTCAACCCATAAATTACATTTTAAATTCAGGTCGTGCATTGGCCCACTCGCCGTAACCTCAACCTTTGGATTCCCTTTTAAATTCAGTTCGGGAAACGCCTTTTTCAAATCACTCAGGGAAATCGGTTTTCCCTCTGCAAAAATATCTAAAATTGGGCTATCAAAATTTTTGATATTTATATTACTTGAAATTTTCGTTGAGTCTGTTTCCAGTTTTATATCTTTTGCAAGCAGCCCATCATCGCTATAGTTAGCATCAACATGTAAAGTATTAACTTTAAAATCAGGGGTTTCAGTTTCTAAATTGAAATTCTGGAGCGCTAACTTAATATTATCATCGTCCAACCAAAAACCCAAAGCCAGATTTAGATTTTTCGTCTTCACAGGTATCCCCGTGGTTTCGGCTGTTTCACTTTCAACATTTACCATCCCGGATGATATTTCTATCTCCGGAAAATTAATTTCCCAGCCAAATCTTTCGGTATCCTTTTCTGCTATTTCTGAAGAGGTGCTATCATTTTCCTTGGTAAGTTTACTAAAGTTCCAGACTTGTTGCCCGTCCCTCGATAAAAACACCTCTGGCTTCTCAATTTGAAGACGGTCTATCGTGATTTGGTTAGCAATCAAACCAAACGGAGAAATTTGGTAATTTAAAGACAATCGTTTAGCTTTGAAAAATGATTGACCCTCAACTTCTACAATGATATCTTCCAAAATTAAATTTGATAAAAAATTACCGGAGAGCACCAAGCTGGTTATTTTACCATTCAGGGATTCATTTGCAACATTGATAATTTTTTCTTGAGCCCAGTGTTTAAAGGTGCCGGTTTGGGAAAAAAGCATTATACCGGCGAACATAACAACAATTACAAGCAGGCAATAAAATAATATTTTAAGTAGTCTGATCATCAAAAGGCCTGCCCGATACTAAAATGAATTTCATAACCTTGATCGTCTTGTTCCTGTTCATTTAATTTCCAGGCCACATCCACCCGTACAGGACCGATAAGTGTGTTATATCTCAAGCCCAAGCCCAACGCGTAGCGCAAATCTCCGGGCGCAAAGCCATTCCATTTTTCCCAAACATTGCCATAATCTAAAAAAACAGCACCGACAAACTGGCTGAACAGCGAATAGCGTAACTCAACACTGCCATCAATAATGCTGTTACCCCCAACAGGGATTAGTCTGCCCATGGAGTCGGCCTTTGACGGCCCCAACTCCTGACGTTTCCAGCCACGCAGAGAATAATTACCACCGGCAAAAAATCTTTCTAAGGTTGGAGTTGCGTCGGTACCGCGAATGGCTTTCATTGAGCCGATGGAAAATTTGGCGGCCAGTATATTTCTACCAGAAAGTTTTCGGTAAAAACGATGCTCGGTAAAAACTTTGAGATACTTAAACGGCGTTGCGAGTAAACGCCCTGCCTCTTCAACATAAATAGAAGAAATCTGGCCGCGGCTTGGCGTGAAAATTTGATCGGTTGAATTGTGGCTTAAACCCACCCTGAAGACTGATTTATTAAACAAATCCTCGACCTCATCGTCAACAATATCTCCCTTGAGCCGCACCGTATCACGCTCTACAATAGTTGAAAAAAAGGCATTTGTTTTACGTGTTAACCTTCTGCTCAAGGTAAGATCGACTCCTAATCTACGCGCTTCAAAACTGGTTTCATCCTGCCATTTAAAAAAAGGACGCAGAATAAGATCGTTACGATTGGACAGGAAGTACGGTTGGCTTAATTCCAATTCTAAATCTATCGGTAAAATTTCTGTTGAATGCTTTGCATTGAGACGAAGAATTCGCCCACCACCAAAAAAATTTCGCCAACGTGCCCGGGCAAAACCACGAAATCTTTCTTCGGTTCCGTATCCGAGCCCAAATTTAATAGTGTGTAATTTTGCTTCTTTAATTTTTACTGAAATCGGAATCAGTGTATTTTCCCCATCAAGACTGTCAGAGGTCAAGCTCGCGAATTCAAATAATTCCAACCGGTAAACTTGTTGCTGGGAGTCTAGCAATTTTTTCCGCTTAAACGTCTCCCCTGTGGAAAACCCAAGACCGCGTTTAATAACCTTAGCTGAAATATTTTTATTGCCGGAATATGAAATTTCTCCAAATTTACAAAAAAGCCCGGGCTTAATGCGCCATTCTAAATTTACGTTAATTTTAGAAGAATCAAGTTCAGGTTTGACGCGCACCTGGACGTAAGGGTAACCGGTATTACTCAGATAATCTAAAATAGCCTGATAATCATTCTTTAAATCCAACTCACGATAGAGCCGGCCATTTTTTAATTTTAATCGCTTTTGCAAGCGTTTGGGATCAACTTTGCCTGTTGTGTCAGGGGGCTGAAACACAAGAGAAACAATGCCAACCATGGTTGGACGGCCTTCATCAATAATAATTTTAATATTAACTTCATCACCGGCTCCGTTAAAATCTAATTGGTAGTCCAAAACGTGGGCGTTTAAATAGCCTTCCTGTTGATAAAACCTTTCGATACGGAGTAGGTCGGTTAAAAATACCTCTTCATCATAAATTTTAGAATCTACCCAGAATAGAAACAGCCTGTACCACGGGTTGGCCTTGCTTTCCATGGCGAGTTCCAGAGTGCCGGAAGAAATATTTTCATTGCCTTTAAACTCAATATCCTCAAGCCGAATTTCCTGAGCGGAGAGTTGCGTTGCAAGAATAAAGAGTAAAGTAAATACGTATAGTATTTTTTTTGAGGTCAAATTCGGAACACTAATTTTCAAGTTATATGGGAAATTCAATTCTAAATGATTTATGAATTCAGTTTATTAAAACAAAAGTGGAACTAAATCTATTCATTTTACCAGCAGGAATTTAAATCAAATGAAATGAAAGCGCAAGCCATTTTAAACAAATTAAGGTGTATTATTCGTAAATTCCTGTCACAATAGTGTCAATATTTGTAACGCTTAATATTTTTAAAGAATGATTTAACAGAATAAATTGTTACATAGGTTATAATCTTTTTAAATAAATTAATGAGGTCATTTGAATCCATGAAAAGAGCAACTTATTATGGAATTTTGTGTCTATTTCTAACTTTTATAAATAATAAGGTGTTGTTGGCACAAGAACAAAAAGCTGCCTCCAACGCTGAAGTTTTGCAAAACATGTTAGAGCTGTTAAAGCCGGAAGTGCAAACCCAGATTAAAGCCGGCCGCTGGCTTGCCGAACTCAATGATCCAACTGTAGTTCCTGCTTTTTTGGACGCCATGTATCTAATCAAATACTCCGACCCGGTTCATCAATATTTACAACAAATCACCGGACAGAAAATTGGAATCGATTGGCCAAAATGGATGGAGTGGCTTGGCCGACAGGATATAGCACCACATCGCGCTTATTTAGATTTTAAGCAAATTCTGTACACTAACATCGACTCCGAGTTTAGCAAATTTCTGGTGCCCGTTTTTGAGTCAAAAATCCGATGGGATGAAATTGTCTGGGGTGGTGTAAAAAAAGATGGGATTCCTGCGCTCACGAACCCTGTAATGATTTCAGGACAATCAGCGAATTATCTAAAATCAAAAGATGAAATTTTTGGGATTAAAGTAAACGGTAAAAGCCATGCTTATCCTCTCAAAATATTGAATTGGCATGAAATGCTGAATGGAGTCATTGGTGGAGAATCAATATCACTTTCTTATTGCGTCCTTTGTGGCTCGGCTGTTTTATACTTCACGCAGGAAGAAAAAGTTAATTACACATTTGGCACTTCCGGGTTATTATATAGAAGCAATAAATTGATGTACGATCACCAAACAAATTCATTGTGGTCTCAAATAAAAGGAGAGCCTGTACTCGGCCCTTTAGTTAATAAAAATATAAAAATGAAACGCGGCGCTGTTGCGAGGACAACCTGGCAGAAATGGTTGAAGCAAAATCCCACCACATTGGTTCCGGATATCAAAACCGGATTTGACAGAGACTATAAGAAAAATTCTGCTTATAAAAATTATTTCAAAAGTTCAGACACAATGTTTCCTGTGCCCTGGCGCGACAAAAGATTGGACGCGAAAGATTGGGTGTTTGGATTAATCTTGAATAACACGCAAAAAGCTTATCCCTTGAAGTTTTTGAAAAAGAAAAAGGTGATTACTGATATCGTTGGCGGGAAAAAAATTGTACTTTTAATCAATGCCAAATCATTGTCGGTTAGGGCTTATGCAAGCAAATCAACAAACTTTGAAACCCTCGGTTCAGAGAATACGCTAGTGGACAGAAAAAAAAATATATGGAGCATTGCTGAAGATTTTCTAATTCTTGAATCAAATCCCGAGATAAGATTGGAGCGTTTACCCGGTCATCTCTCTTATTGGTTTGCCTGGTACGCTTTTTTTAGAGATACTTTAATTTGGGAAAAAGACTGAACTCTTAAATATATTTAACACGCCATAAATAAAAAAGGCTACCCAAGTGGGCAGCCTTTTTTATTTTGTTTATGAAAACTTCTTACAGTTCGAACTGTGTGGTCAGGAAGAAGTTTCTGAGCGGAGCTTGTTGTACATACATGTAATATTCCCCACCCAGATCATCGGTTCTGTTAAAATCACGCGTGTAGTCTGCGCGAGAAAAATGATCATGATTGGTCAGGTTATTGGCATCGAGACGTACCATGAGATTTTGTCCACCAAAATTGAATTTGTAGCTAATGGAAGCATTCAACTCGAAGAATGAAGGCAACTTCGCTTCAGCTTCACTGCCGTCGATGAGATTATAGGTATTGGTGTAGCTACCATAGTACTCATCCCACCATTGCAAACCTAAACCAATGCGCAGCTTATTTTCCATCATTTTGTAACCCATACCAAAATTAGCCATTCTTTCCGGGGAGTATGGTACAACTTTTCCAACTACGTCTGCAGCATCCACGCCAAAAATTTCGTCGAGACTCATATCCTCCCAGCGATTTTCGGCAAATGTGAAAGAGCCGCTGGCGTCAAACTGAGCTTTTTGGTAAACGCCGTTCAGTTCGATACCTTTGTGCCGGGCTGCTCCAGCGTTTACAGTGGTGTTGTTACCATCCTGCTCCGTAACTCTTTCAATCTTGTCTTCAAAATCCATCAGATACACATTCGCGCCTAAAGAGAAATTGGCTTCATTGTAACTCAGACCGATTTCATAATTGGTGAGCTTTTCAGCATCAAGCTTTGTATCACTAATGCTGGTACGGCTAAACCAATCACCTACTTTTGGCTCTTTGTTATCAATTGACCAGACAGCAAATAAGTTGACTTTGTCCAGATTGTAGTTGGCGCCAACTTTTGGGCTGAAGAAAGTATAAGTTCGCTCAAAGTCGCTTTCGGAATACTTAGTCGAACCATCTGCATTTTTTTGATCCGCTACCGTACGGAAGCTTTGGCCAGAGAATTGGCCAGCGCCGAAATCGAATATTGCGATTTCGTTGTCTTCAATTGACGATTTGCTACTGGCATACTGACCGCCAGCCTGAATGGTTAATTCAGGAATTGGATTGACCTCAACTCTTCCGAAACCTGTAAAATTTACGGTCGTGGTCGTATAGTCGTAACGGCGTTGAACCTCGTCAAAAGTACCACCGTTGTAAGCAAAATTAAAAGATTCTGCAAAATGGTCAGCTACCCAGCGACGTGTCTCACCACCAACCGTGACTTTGAACTTATCGTTCAAACGCTGCTCGTAAGCAGTATTCAACCCACCTTGAACATGCTCATTTTGAGAATCATTCTTCCAGGAGTGGTTAAAAGAACCCGAAATGATATTTGCAGCCCTGGATACACCAACACCATCATATGTTTGATCAGCAGGATTATAACCAGCTAATACAATACCTGTATTCTCATGGACATATCTGGCATGACGGCCAAAATACTTGTTATCCGTGAAGTCATCCACCGGCTTACCAGTAACCGCTCCAGTAGCTGGATCAAAACTGTCGTTGCGATGGTAGCGGCCGCCACCTTTACCTGAAGTAATAAATACATTAGTTGTAAGAGATTGATTGTCATTTAGTTGCCAGAAATGGCGTAAAGAGGCTTGAGGTTTGAAGAAATAATTTTCCTGGTACTTGTGATTGTTGCGGTTGTATTCACGGCCAAGAGCATTAAATAATTCAGGGTCCTGGATAGTGCGAGACTGCCTGTGATCCTGAGGGGCGCCAAGGAAACTGGCCATCAATATATGCTTCTCATTCAAGCGGCTCTCAAGTTCAAGACCAAAAGAGTAACCATTATAATTGGTGCCGTCAACATAAGAGCTACCGGCTTTGCGCTCAGCCATAACGCTGTAAGCAATCTTACCATCCGCAAGGCTACCGGAGTTATAGCGCGCCTGAAAAATGTAGTTTGCAGGTGAATAGCTATCAAAGCCACCCGCGCCGTTAGCAATATCGCCATCGCTGTTGCCATCTGTAGAGTACATGCCTACAGATGAGCGAATTGTTACACCTTTTTCCGTTGGTACTCCCATTGTATTCACGTTCATGGAGCCCCCAAAGCCAGAACCATATAGCCACGACCCAGCGCCGCGCTGTACCTGAATAACGTTGGCATTACTTGCCAATCCGGTCCAGTTGGAAAAATAAACAGTCTGACCCTCTGGGTCATTGACTGCGATTCCGTTGACTTCAACGCGAATGTGATCTGTATTGAACCCACGAATGTAGATTTGAGCTTCACCCAAACCATTAGAGTTGGCGAACACACCCGGGGTGTGAGCCAGTAAAGCCGGGATGTCTTGCGTCGTGTATCTGTCGGAGAGTTCTTCGGCAGACACATTGGTGAAAGCAGCAGGGGTCTTGCCAACTTCAGCACGACTCACCTCAGTAATAATTTCTGACAATTTAATCGCTGTCGCGTCAAGTCCAATATCGACAGTTGCAGCTTCATCGACAATGACATTTACAGATGATGTGGCTGACATATAACCAATGTAAGATACACTGAGCTGATACGCACCAGGGGGAATACCTGCGATCGTATAGTCGCCATTGGCATCTGTTGCCGCACCCATACTTGTACCGACAACTGAAATATTAGCGCCGACTAGTGCTGCGCCAGTTTCATTATCAATTACTTTGCCTTTAAGTGATCCATTTTGTGCAAGCAATAGAACTGGAACAAATAAAGCAAGCATTAAAACAACTAACTTCTTAAACATAGTGGTTCCTCCAAATAATTAACACTACCCTCGTAGTTAAAATAGTTTGCGCCAAATTGGGCAAACCTGATCAGAAAAAACTAATTTTCTGTTTTACCGCACCTCCTTTCTGAATTTTGTTTTTTAAATTATTGTTGAAAGCCCTATCCTTTTCTTGGAAGGTATCCACCCTCATGGATTAACGAAATCTACAAATCTTAATAATTGTAGTCAACAAAAAGGATAATATTATCTAATTTTAATAACTCTTTTTCAAACTGAAA
>JAJDAE010000364.1 GCA_029262035.1 Candidatus Zhuqueibacterota bacterium | reverse complement strand
AAAAGGGCAGTTGATTCTTAATCCTGCCCTTTTATTTTATGATGATGAAAAAACTGGCAGAAAAATTTGATAAGCTTGTCCATCATAAATGGCAGTTCAGCCTAATCATCGCTGTTGTCTCCGCAATTTTGGCTTTTATTTTTTCCTGGACTTTTGAAAATCTCGAACTAAAATCTTACGATACACGTTTTGCAATCCGCGGCGCCATGGATGTTGAGCAGGACAATATCGCGATTGTCGGCATAGATGATCAAACATTTTCAACCTTAAATCTTAAATGGCCGTTTCCTCGGGCATTATACGCACGGGCAATCTTGAATCTAGCTGAAGCCGGTGCGAGGCTGATCGTTGTGGATATTGAGTTCCAGGATGCTTCTGCTCCTGAGAATGGTCGGCAGGATATTTTGTTGGCCGGCGCAATTAAAAGATCAGGTAATGTGATACTCGCAGGCTCCCTTATCAAAGAGTTAGGCCTGAACAACACGTTCAACTCTTATCCTGAAAAACCGCTCCAAATGTTTCTTGATGCCGGTGCGAAATGGAGCATGATAAATACAAGTCGGGATGACGACAGTTTCATTCGGCGATATATGCTTTTTCAGGAGCACAATAACCAGGCTTATCTCTCTATGAGCACGCAGGTACAGCAGTTGTTGAGGTTTGGTTCTGCCAGTACCAAAAACATTGTTTTAGATGATGATGGCTATTTTGTTCTCGGTGATCAACACATTCCCAAAATAGATCATAATTCGATGCTGATCAATTTTCGAGGACCTGCAAAAACATTTCCCACCTATTCCCTTTCTTCAATTATCGATGACGAAAAAATGAACCTCGGGGAAGATGATACGAATATTTTTGAAATCCACAAACTCGAGGGTACTTTTAAAGACAAAATCGTATTTATTGGTGCAACTTCAGAAACACTTCATGATACCAAGTTCTCTCCATTCTTCAGTTATCAGGGGAGAACCCGAAAGCTACCCGGAGTGGAGTTGCATGCCAACGCGCTCAGTACACTTTTGCGTGGTGATTTTATTAAAACCGAAAATGCGCTTATTGGCATTTTGATGGTTTTCTTTTTGGCCGGACTTTCAGCACTCATCACCAAATGGTTAAATCCGCTCAAAGGCTTTGTCGGTATCGCCACGCTCATGCTCTTTTATTTTGTCGTCAGTGTGTATTTATTTATGCACAATCTGCTTTGGATTGAAATTACCGGGCCATCTTTCGCGATTATGCTGAGCTATGTCGGCAATGTCGTCCACACCACACTAACTGAGCGAAAAGAGCGGGTTCGAATAAAAAAGTCCTGGGAACAATACATGTCGAAAGATGTCATCGACGCCATGCTTAGTTCCGGGGATTTGCCGACGTATGGTGGCGAACGCAAAGAGTTGACGATTTTGTTTTCAGATATCCGTGGTTTTACCACTTTTAGTGAAAAGCATTCTGCGGATGTTGTGGTGAAAAAATTACAGGAATATCTAACAGATATGGTTGATGTAATTTTTCAACATAAGGGTACGCTTGATAAATTTGTTGGCGATGAAATCATGGCCGTATTCGGAGCGCCATATTTTTACAAGGAGCATGCTGAAAAAGCCTGCCATACAGCCCTTGAAATGATGAAACGCCTGGGACAAATACAAAAAAGATGGTCGGCAAAAAAGGAAGACTATTTTGAGATCGGAATTGGCATAAACTCCGGCACAGTTATTTCCGGAAATCTGGGTGCCTCACAGCATTATGATTATACTGTCATTGGTGACGATGTGAACCTCGGCGCGAGACTCGAAGGAGCGAACAAACAGTACGGCACTGCAATTATTATTAGCGAGTTTACCTACAGTTTGGTAAAGAAAAAAGCGAAAGTACGGGAGCTTGATTTGGTCAGGGTGAAGGGGAAAAAGAAACCTGTTCGGATTTTTGAATTGCGCGCCATGGAAAAGTTACCAAAAATTGAGCAGGATCTTATCGTTGATACTTACACAGCGGGACTGAATTATTATAAGCAACATAAGTGGTACCAGGCACTTAAGGAATTTAAACGCGTGTTAAGATACTTCCCAACTGATGGCCCGACCCGGGTTTACATCAAACGCTGTCTTGATTTTATGGAAACCCCACCCATGGAAAATTGGGATGGTGTTTACGAGTTTACCACGAAATAGGTTTTTAAGAAATGTGCTTTTGATAATAGCTGTATTTGTTTTTTAGATGCAATATGGGTACAATTAACCAAAGTTTGTGTTTTTCACAATGCGAACAAGAGTGTTTGATACATGCTTTGGGTTTCAAAATTTACGAAAGGAGATACCTATGGACATTAGCTCACAGTTAAATCAGATGACCACTGAAGAGAAACTCCGGACTATGGAATTGATCTGGGACGATCTCTGTCAGTCTTCAGATTTTTCTTCGCCTGATTGGCATAAAGATGTTCTCGATGAGAGAGAGAAACAACTGAAGGCAGGCAAAGAAGAAATTCTCGATTGGGCAGAATCTAAACAGGAACTCCGGGACTCCCTTCGGTGAGAATTCGAATCCTCAAATCCGCTCACGAAGACTTGCGAGATGGCTACTGGTTCTATGAAAAGCAAGATAAAGGGCTTGGTATTTACTTTCTTGATTCACTGAATTCGGATATTGAATCACTCAAAGTTTATGCAGGTGTCCATCCGAAGCAGTTTGAGGCATATCATCGTCTCCTCTCAAAACGGTTTCCATTTGCTGTTTACTATCGAATCATGGATTCAGATACTCTTATCTATGCGATTTTAGACTGTCGTAGGAATCCAGCTTGGATAAGAAAACGACTAAAGTCTTCCTGAACAGGTTATTTGTGATCTTATTTTTTGAATTTCTAAGGTTGTATTATTTAATTCAATATGTGTAAAGAGGGTTTGGACGATGCGAACAAACATAGTTATTAATGATAGTTTGATGCAACAAGCGCTTCAATTGAGCGGGTTGCCGACAAAAAGAGCAGTTGTGGAAGAAGGTCTCAAATTGGTTATTCATATTAACAAACAAAATAAGATTCGGCGTTTGCACGGTAAGTTGAAGTGGGAAGGGGATTTGTCTGAAATGAGGCCTGGCCGGTGATATGCTCATTGGCACATTTTGTATCGAAAATGATTATAAGTTACTTCACGATGAAAAGGATTTTGAAGTTTTAACGCTTCATTTAGGACTGAAAGTAACCAAAGATGTAACCATATAAATTGTAACATAAGATCAAAAATTCATAGCTTTTATGCGATTGCCATAAGCCTTGACAAAGCATGATTTAGTTTGTATATTTCGTCTTAATTTTTTCGAAAATACTAATTTTTTTTGAAGGATATTTACCAAATGTATGATGAATTTAAAGGGACACTTTCCGGCTTAAAGGATAGAATTCAACATTTACAGGTGCGGCTTTGACGTCCCTAAACGGCAAGAAATAATAGCAGAATTAGAGAAACAATCGACCGCAGCAGGTTTTTGGGACGGGCAGGAAAAAGCTCAGGGCGTAATGCGGGAAATAAGCAGCAATAAGGAATTTGTTGGCCTCTATACTGCTATTGAAAATAAGTATGACGATTTGGAAGTTTTGCTCGAACTCGCACAAGAGGAAGACGATGAGCAAACCTTTAAAGATATTGCGACAGAACTAAAATCGCTTGAAAAACAAATCGGTGATGTTGAGTTTCAAAATATGCTTGGCGAGCCGGATGATGCAAATAATGCCTTGGTGACGATTCATCCCGGAGCTGGTGGAACAGAGTCGCAGGATTGGGCACAAATGCTCATGAGAATGTACATCCGCTGGATGGAAAGGCGCGGGTTTGAGTTTGATGTTCTGGATTTGCAAAACGGCGACGAGGCGGGAGTAAAAAGTGTAACAATAGAAGTCAAGGGAAGGTATGCTTACGGCTACCTGAAGGCTGAGGCCGGCGTGCATCGTTTGGTGCGTATATCTCCTTTCGATTCAAATTCCAGGCGGCATACGTCGTTTGCATCTGTATTTGTTTACCCGGAAATCAATGATAATACCGAGATTACAATAGACCCAAAAGATTTAAGGATTGATACATATCGTGCCAGTGGCGCCGGGGGGCAGCATGTTAACAAAACTAACTCGGCAATACGCATCACCCATATTCCGTCGGGCATTGTTACGCAGTGCCAGAACGAACGTTCGCAGCATCGCAACAAAGACAGCGCAATGAAAATCCTTATGTCGAAGCTTTACCAGAAGAGAAAAGATGAAGAAGATGAGAAAAATTCTGAAATCGAGAAGAATAAGAAAGATATTGCCTGGGGCAGCCAGATTCGCTCTTATGTTTTTCATCCTTACAATCTGGTAAAAGATCATCGCACCAGCACTGAAACGGGCAATGTGCAGGCGGTAATGGACGGCGATATCGACGGATTTATCCAGGCTTACTTGATGGGTAAGGAAGGCAAATAATAAAAAAGCCTAAAGTGAGAGTTTCAGTTGCGTCCAACATTTGCTGAAATTGATTTGAGTGCGATCGCTTATAACATCAGCAGCATAAAAAATAAGGTAAGCCCGGCACAGTTAATGGTAGCTACGAAAGCAGATGCTTATGGCCACGGTGCCATGGAAGTTACCAAAACGGTTTTAGATAACGGGGCAGATTGGCTCGGCGTTGCATTAGTTGAGGAAGGTATTGAACTTCGGGAGTCCGGAATTGATGCTCCGATTTTGGTGTTTGGCGGGATTTTTATTGACCAGATTGAGTTCTTTTTAAAATATGATTTGCATGCCACCGTTTACGAGTTGGAGCATGCAATTGCTTTAGCTAAGCTGGCAAGCCAATGCAACAAGATTGCTAAGGTTCATGTAAAAGTAGATACAGGTATGGGACGTGCAGGCATCCGGCACAATGAGGCCATGGATTTCCTGGAAAAGATTCGGGCTTTAGATGGTTTGGAAATAGTTGGATTGTACACACATTTTGCAACTTCCGATTGGCTAAATAAGGATTTTGCTTTGCTTCAACTAAAAAGATTTAAACAAGTTGTAGCAGAAGTTCAAGCCGCCGGTATTGAAATTCCATTGCTGCATGCGGCCAACAGCGGTGCGATTATGGACTTGCCGGATACTTATTTCGATATGGTCAGGGCGGGTGTTTCAGCATACGGGTATTATCCTTCCTCTGAAACCAGTGAGAGTGTAAAGTTGAAACCTGCGATGGCATTAAAGTCAAAAGTTTTGGCCGTGAAAAATTTAGCAGAGGGCGATTTTGTCAGCTATAATTTAACATACAAAGCGAAGTCGGCTACACAGATCGCGATTCTGCCAATTGGCTACGGCGATGGTTACGATCGTCAGCTTTCGAATCAGTCAGAAGTACTAATCTGCGGGAACAGGTATCCCGTAGTTGGCACCGTTTGTATGGACCAGGTTATGGTTGATTTAGGCCTTGATAGCAGCATCAAAATTGGCGATGAAGTTGTCTTGCTTGGCCGACAAGGCGCAGATGAAATCACCATTTATGAATATTGTTCGAAATTAAAGACAATTCCTTATGAAGTGACATGCGGGTTTTCCAAGCGGGTGCCAAGGTTTTATATTAGTTAACCAAAAAAGAAGAGAATATGAGCGAAGAAACATCAAACCAACAGGAAGATTTAAATGAAGTCATGCGCGGCCGGCGGGACAAGCTGGAGCAGATTAAAAGCCTGGGGATTAACCCCTATCCCTATAATTTTAAGCGGTCCCATTTTTCGGTTGAAATAACCCAAAATACTGATGACTTTTTAGAAAAAGAAGTTCAGGTCTCCGGGCGGCTCATGTCCAAGCGCGGGCATGGTAAAACCAGCTTTGCCCATATCATGGATTCCAAAGGTCGCATTCAACTTTACGTTCGCAAGGATCGAATTTCAGAACAGGATTTTGAGCTGTTTGGGCTTCTGGATATCGGAGATATTGTCGGCATAAAGGGTGAGGTTTTTGTGACCCGAACCGGTGAAACCACAGTAAAGGCAAAAAGTGTAGAATTGCTTTCCAAAACATTGCGTCCGCTGCCAATTGTAAAGGAAAAACAAGAAGGCGATGAGAAAGTTGTGTTCGATCAATTTGCCGACAAAGAGTTGCGCTACCGCCAGCGTTATGTCGATTTGATCGTTAATCCCGAAGTGCGGGATGTGTTTGTGACGCGCTCAAAGGTTATTTCTAAGATCCGGCATTTTTTTGATAACCTCGGGTTTCTCGAAGTTGAGACACCGGTGCTGCAGCCGATTTATGGCGGCGCATCAGCCCGTCCGTTTGTTACCCACCACAATGCTTTGGATATGGAATTATACCTACGTGTTGCCGACGAACTTTATCTCAAACGCCTGATTGTGGGCGGCTATGACGGAGTTTACGAAATCTCAAAGGATTTCCGTAACGAGGGCATGGACAGATTCCACAATCCCGAGTTTACCATGATGGAGGTTTATGTCGCCTACCAGGACTATCATTATATGATGGAACTGGTTGAGACCATGGTCAGCTCAATTGCCAAAGATATTTATGGCAAAACCAAAATTACGCATCAGGGTCGGGAGATTGATCTAACACCGCCGTGGAAACGTGTAAAACTTTTCGATTCGATTGAAGAATATACCGGTGAGAATTTGTATGGGAAAAGCCTGGATGAACTTCGAAAAGTTGCGAAAGATTTGCATATCGAGACCGAAGACTTTTGGCGCGAAGGTAAGATTATTGATGAGATCTTTAGTGAGAAAGTGGAACCGAATTTGATTCAGCCCACATTTATTACAGACTACCCCGTCGAGTTGTCGCCGCTTGCCAAACGGCACCGTGATGATCCAAAGCTGGTTGAGCGCTTTGAGCCTTTTATAGTCGGCGGCGAAATTGGCAATGCTTTTTCGGAATTAAATGATCCCATCGATCAGCGCGAACGTTTTCTTGCGCAGCAAAAATTACTTGAATTGGGCGATGACGAAGCGCAGATGTTAGATAACGATTATCTCCGTGCATTGGAATACGGCATGCCGCCAACAGCCGGGCTCGGTATCGGTATCGATCGGCTGGTGATGCTGTTTACCGATCAGCCTTCCATCCGCGATGTGCTGTTGTTTCCTCACATGCGTCCTGAAAAAAACGAGTAGCCTATGTCGTATGAATTGTTTATTGCAAACCGTTACCTGAAATCGAAGCGCAAGACCGGCTTTATTTCTCTTATCACATACATCTCAATTATTGGTGTGATGATTGGGGTGGCTGCTTTAATTATCGTGCTTTCTATTATGAATGGGTTTGAAGGCGAAGTGCGGTCGCGGATTATCGGCTTTGGCTCGCATATTGAGCTGCGAACTTATCATAATGAGGGCATTGAAGATTTTAATACACTGCAAAAAAAGGTTGAGCCTATCAACCATATTATTGGCATATCTCCTTATATCAACGAGATGGGCTTGATTGTTTCCAAAAATAAAAAGAGGAAGGCCGTCGCCGTCAAAGGAGTAGATTCGGCAACAGTTTCCAGGGTTTCCGATGTGAAAGATAATATCAATTACGGTATATTTGAGCTTGGCCAGGTTGAGGCGGATAATGGCCGGAAATATCCCGGCATTGTGCTTGGCACTTACCTCGCGGACAAGATTGGTGTGGATATCGGCGATCGTGTGCAAATTCTTAGCCCATCCGGTATTTCTCCTATGATGTCTTCAATTCCCCCAATTATAACTTTTTATGTGACCGGTTTTTTTGAAACCGGGATTTACGAATTTGATGATGTTTTTGCATATGTTGATATCAAGGAAGCGCAGAAGCTTTTTAAACTGAAAAACAAAGTAACCGGACTAGAGATAAAATTGGACGATCTGGATAACGCGGACATTGTTGCCAATGATATTAAAAATATGCTTGGCTATCCCTATGCTGCGATCACCTGGTTTGATATGAACAAAAACTTGTTTGCCTGGATGCAGTTTGAAAAATGGGGTATGTTTATAATCCTCAGCCTCATAATTATGGTTGCAGCGTTTAATATTATCAGTACTTTAATAATGATTGTCTTGGAGAAAACAAAGGATATCGGTATATTAAAAGCCATGGGCGCAACTAAAAAAAGCATCATGAAGATATTTATTTATGAAGGTTTAGTCGGCGGCGTTATTGGAACCGTGCTTGGTTGCATTATTGGCTTTACTGTTTGCTGGCTGCAGTTGAAATATGAATTTATCGCCCTACCTGCAGATGTCTACATTATCAGCGCATTACCCGTACAAATGAAAGGGCTAGATTTTTTAATGATAGCGGGTTCAGCAATCATGATTTGTTACCTCGCTACAGTTTACCCCGCGAGAAAAGCATCCCAATTGAACCCTGTAGAAGCCATCCGGTACGAATAATGGATTTTGAGCAAGTTCTACTCCAGGCCAGAGATATTCATAGGGTTTATAAGCTTGGAAAGAATAAAGTCCATATCCTCAAAGGCATTAATTTGGATGTACACAAAGGTGAAATTGTAGCGCTAACGGGTCATTCCGGTGCAGGCAAAAGTACATTGTTGCAGATTTTAGGAGGACTGGATAGACCAAGTGAGGGGGCGGTTGAGATCGATGGCACCAATATTTTTAAAAAAAGTGATGATGCGCTATCCCAATTTCGTAATCAAACCATCGGTTTTGTATTTCAGTTTCATCATTTATTGTCGGAATTTACCGCCATTGAAAATGTAATGATGCCGGCAATGATTTCGGGTAAAAATAAAAATGAATTGTACGGCAAGGCTGAATATCTTTTGGATGAAGTCGGCTTGGGGCATCGTTTGAAACATCGGCCTGGCGAATTATCCGGTGGAGAAATGCAGCGGGCAGCGGTAGCCAGAGCACTCATGAATGATCCTAAAATTGTTATGGCAGATGAACCTTCGGGTAATCTCGACCAGGGTTCAAGTAATGCATTGCATAAATTACTGTGGCAATTGAGCCGTAAAGATAATCGAACTTTTGTAATCGTAACCCATAATATGGATTTAGCTAGTAATGCTGACAAAGTAATAGAGATTTTTGACGGCCGTATTAGTAAAGAACAACTAAACCAAGTTGTGTAATATGTTGTGTCAATTGTGTAAACAAAATCCTGCGACAATAAAAATTTCTCATGTTATACACAATAAAACAATCGAAGTTAGTTTGTGTAAAGACTGCGCCGAGGAAAAGGGCGTCGAAAATCCATTGGTTGCATTGCCTCAAATTTTTGGGAATTTTATAGCTGAACTTTTTGGAAAGGAACTTTTTGCCGGAAAAAATACCACCGATGATAAAGGGTGTGGAGGCTGTGGACTTACTTGGGGAGATTTTCAAGAAAAAGGGCTTTTCGGGTGTGATAATTGCTACCAAACATTTCAGTCGGAATTGGATTTAATTATCAAAAAAATTCATGGGAGTACAAAGCATATTGGAAATCGTCCGAAATCTTTGCGCCGCAAGTTAGATAAGGAAGAATTGAAACGGATGCAGATAGAGTTGAAAGAAGCAATTCTAAATGAAAACTTTGAGTTGGCCGCTGAGTTGCGTGATGTGATCAGAGACGCACAGAGAGAATGTAATAAAATTGAGGATGATCAGATATTAAGGTGAATAGAATTCATTCACATCTTAAAAAGAAACGCCCGGCTGGCGCCGATAAATGGTCAGATGAAATCAATGAGCTTATCTGGAATTTTGGCGGTTGGCTGACAAATGAAGATGAATATTCTGATATTGTCATTTCATCACGAATTCGTTTGGCAAGAAATTTAAATAAATACTCTTTCCCCAACAAAGCCAGCGAGCTTGCTTTGCAAGAGGTTGTTTCCAAAGTAAAAGAAGCTTGTTCGAAATGCAATATTTTAAAAAATGCTAACTATATCGAAGTAAATGATCTGGCTGAATGGGATGCAAAATATTTTGTTGAAAGGAGACTCGCCAGCCCTCAATTTATCGAAAAAGAAATTCCAGCAATGCTTGTTATTGGGCAGAGTGAAACCCTGAGTATTATGATCAATGAAGAAGATCATGTGCGAATTCAATGTATCGAGGCTGGTCTTGAAATTGATTCAGCCTGGACGAAAATTTCCAGTATGGATGACCAGCTTGAAGAAAACCTTAGTTTTAGTTACTCCAAGGAATTTGGATATATAACTGCGTGTCCTACAAATTTGGGTACGGGTATGCGCGTTTCAATATTTGTACACCTGCCAGCTCTGTCTATGTTAGATAAAACGAATGATGTTTTTAAGAGTTTGCCTACCTCAGAAATTGCGATTCGAGGATTTTATGGTGAAGGAACTGATTCAATTGGCGACATTTATCAAATTTCTAATCAATTAACGCTGGGAAGAGCCGAAAACAATGTTATTGAGCGAATGTATTCAACCTCAAAAAAAATAATCGCTCTTGAAAGAAAAGCGAGAAATCGTATATTAACTGAGAGAAAAGTCAAATTGGAGGACTCAGTTTGTCGCGCACTGGCGGTTTTGCAAAGTGCAAAAATTATAACTTCGCTGGAGGCGATGAAATTGCTTTCTACGTTAAGGTTTGGCAGAGAGATGGGGTTAGTAAATAATCTCAGCCGGTTGGCAATCAATCAATTAATGGTATTGGTTCAACCAGCGCATTTACAAAAAATTTACGCCGAACAAATGGATGCTGAGGGACGGGATATAATTCGGGCTGAGTTCATAAGAGAAAATTTGCAAGTTTAAGCAGGAAATTTTAAAAGAATATTTTGAAGTAATCTTTACATAATGGAGCCAAAACATGAAAAATAATTTCTCTAGCCGCGTACAAATGGTTATACAGTTCTCTAGAGAAGAAGCATTGAGATTAGGGCATGATTATATCGGAACCGAACATTTACTTCTAGGTCTGATCCGTGAAGGTGAAGGTATTGCTGTTGAGATATTGCGCAATCTTGGATGTGACCTTGATGAGATTAAACGTTCTGTTGAAGATTCAGTGAAGCCTTCCGGCGAAACCATGACCATCGGCAATATTCCTTTTACAAAGCGTGCTGAGAAAATTTTGAAAATGGCTTATGTTGAAGCGGAGAAATATAAATCTGATATTATCGGCACCGAACATTTGCTGCTCGCGCTTGTGAAAGAAAAGGATGGGGTTGCCGCTCAAGTTTTGTTAAGCTTTGATGTAACTTACGAGACGATTCGCGAAGAGTTAGAGAATATTCTGAAAGGCGCACCAACCAGCAGAGAAACCACCAGCCAACAAAAATCAAAAACGCCGGCGTTAGATCATTTCGGGCGTGACTTGACAGAGTTGGCTCATAAAAATGAGTTGGATCCGATTATTGGCCGTGATATAGAAATTCAAAGAGTTGCGCAGATATTAAGCCGTAGAAAAAAGAATAATCCGGTTTTAATTGGTGAGCCGGGTGTGGGTAAAACAGCTATCGCTGAAGGCCTTGCTCTTAGAATTGTCGAACGAAAAGTACCCAGAATTCTTCATAATAAACGTGTCGTTACTTTAGACTTGGGTGCAATAGTTGCCGGTACAAAATATCGTGGTCAGTTTGAAGAACGTATGAAAGCGATTATGAACGAATTGCAGCGTGCGCGGGATGTAATTCTTTTTATTGATGAATTACATACAATTGTTGGAGCCGGTGGCGCTTCGGGTTCCCTGGATGCTTCCAATATGTTCAAGCCTGCTTTGGCTAGAGGTGAGTTGCAGTGCATTGGTGCGACTACGCTGGATGAATATCGTCAACATATTGAAAAAGACGGTGCGCTGGAACGCCGGTTTCAGAAGATTATGGTCGAGCCGCCATCTCCTGAAGAAACGCTTCTAATTCTTCATGGGTTACGTGAAAGATATGAACAACATCATAAAGTTAAATTTAATGACGATGCGATTAAAGCAACAGTGAAAATGTCTGAAAGGTATCTCTCTGACCGGTATCTGCCTGACAAAGCTATTGATATTCTGGACGAAACAGGAGCTAGAGTTCATCTGGCAAATATAGTTGTACCAAAAGAAATCACTAATTTGGAAGAAGAAATTAAGAAAGTTCGGATAGAAAAAGAGTCTGTTATTAAAGCACAGGAATTTGAACGTGCGGCAGTTTTGAGAGATCAGGAAAAACGGTTAAACCGGAAGCTTGAAACGGCAAAGCGCAAATGGAAGGATACAGAGGATGAATTCTTAGCAACTGTCACGGAGGATGATGTGGCTGAAGTTGTTGCAATGATGACAGGCATACCTGTAAAAAAAGTTGCCAAATCTGAGTCTCAAAGAATATTGGAAATGGAAAATGAACTAAAAAAATTAATTATTGGGCAAGATGATGCTGTGCATCTGCTTAGTAAAGCCATACGCCGTACGCGTGCAGGCTTACAAGATCCTGATCGCCCAATAGGTTCCTTTGTTTTTCTAGGTCCAACAGGCGTTGGTAAAACCCAACTCACAAAAGTTTTATCCGAATATTTATTTGAAGATAGTGAAGCATTAATTCGGCTTGATATGTCAGAGTACATGGAGAAGTTTTCAGTCTCTCGTCTGACCGGAGCGCCTCCCGGATATGTGGGGTATGAGGAAGGTGGTCAGCTAACGGAAAAAGTGCGGCGACATCCATATTCGGTAGTTTTGCTGGACGAAATTGAAAAGGCACATCCGGATGTTTTCAACATACTGTTGCAGATTCTGGATGATGGTCAGCTAACAGATGGGCTTGGTAGAAAAGTTGATTTTAAGAATACTATCTTGATTATGACATCGAATATTGGCGCTCGTGAAGTCAAGAAAGGTGGGGGTATAGGTTTTTCGTTTGACTCAGAGACATCTGATTACGATGCTATGCGCAGTAAAATAATGGATGAAGTTAAACGGCTTTTTAACCCTGAATTCATAAATCGTGTAGACGAAATCGTTGTGTTTCATCAATTGAAGAAAATGCATATGGCGAAAATTATTGATATCGTTATCGCTAATATGCTGAAAAAGGTTGTGGACCGTGATATTCATATTGAGCTAACTCAGGGTGCCAAAGATCATTTGCTTGACCATGGCTTTGATCCTATTTATGGTGCTCGTCCTTTACGGCGAACCATCCAGAAATTGATTGAAGACCCCATTGCTGAGGAGATTTTGCGAGGCAAGTTCGGCGATGGCAGCAGTATTTCTGTTAAGAAGAAAGGCGATGGTCTTGATTTTAGTGAAATAAGTCGCAAGAAGCCTAAGTCCTCAAAAAATAAAGACAACAACAATAAACAGCGACCTAAAACTGAAGAAATTGAAAACTAAATGGTCTAAATAAACGAGTAAAGTATTGATTCAAAACGTTGATCCCAAAGAGCCCGCTTAAGAATGAATTAATACTTTACTTGCTTCTATTATAAAATAGAGCTTCTTCTTTGTAAATTATCTTGTTTTATATATTTTTCATACTTATTTTCAGTTGGTTTTTCTCTTATCTTAGCGAGATGCTATGCTTATTTCCCGAGTAAATGTTAAAGCTTATAAGTCAATTTATGAGCTCACTCTGCCAATTGATTCAAAAGTAACAGTCATGATTGGAGCGAATGAAAGCGGTAAAACCAACACGCTACATTCTATAGAATCCTTCAGAGATGATATTGCTTTTTCTAATGGCCTTACGTGTCAGTATTCTGATTATTACTATCAGGGGAAATGCCCTGAAATTGCAATTGAGTTTTCCAATCTGTCAAGAGAAAACCGCCGTAATTTATTACCACTTTCTGAAGTCTTTAAAGATACTGAAAAGTTTTCAGTTATAAAAAACGGACCGGATATTGCCAACTATCATGTGTTTGTAAATAATGAAGAAATTGCTGTGTCAAATATGAAGAAATTGATAGGGCATTTACCCAAGATATTATACTTTGAAGATATTCCCTTGTTAAAAAACCGGGTAGATTTTAACAGTTTACAAAATGGGGACAACAGTTTTATCACAGAAAAAAACCTCCTGAAAATTGGTGGACTTCAAAATAATTTTGAAGTTATTTTTGAAGATTCGACTAGAGGACGCAGAGCGAGTGAAGAGGCCAGTCGACTGATAACGCAGCAAATTCGTCGGGTTTGGTCGCAGGAACCAACAATTGAAATAAAATTAAATGTGAACGGCAAAGTTTTATATATTGATATTTCGGATGGTACCACCGTTTACGACACGCCCGAATCGCGCAGTCTTGGATTTAGATGGTATCTGTCTTTTTACATAAATTTTATAGCACAAACATTTGACGCAAAGGCGAACGAATTTTTCTTCTTGCTTGATGAACCTGGAATCCATCTTCATCCTGCCGGCCAGAAAGATCTAACCAAAGTTATGGAAGATCTTTCTATAAAAAATCAAGTTGTTTATACAACACACTCTCCTTTTATGATCAACCGTGAATATCCGCAGCGCGTACGATTAATAAGCAAAGGCAGGGATGGTACAAAGGTTGATTCACATGCTTATCGCGATAACTGGAAACCGCTAAGACGCTCAATAGGACTCATGCTGGGCGACTTATTTTTCTTTAATGACAGCGGGCTAATTTTAGAAGTTCCTTCCAAACGAATTCCACTCGTAAAAAGATTTCAATTTTTTAAGTCAGGGTCTGAAAAGAATAACACCTGATAGTCAATGACAAAAGGTTTGAATTCAATTTGTGATGTCCCTGGCATAGCCGTTGGCCATGCACAAGACTTTCAGGCTAAAACTGGCTGCACTGTTATTTTACCTGAAAATGGGGCAATTGCTGGCGTTGATGTTAGAGGCTCTGCACCCGGCACACGTGAAATTGAAGCTATAAAGTTGGTTAGACTTGTCCCCAATATCGATGCTATTTTGTTTTCCGGTGGCAGTGCTTTTGGTTTAGATGCGGCCGGTGGCGTTCAGCAGTTTCTTGAAGAAAGAAAAATAGGGTTTGATGTTGGCGTAACACATATTCCAATTGTTCCTACCGCTGTAATTTTTGATCTATTAGTTGGTGATTATAAAATTCGCCCAGACAAAGTAATGGGGTATCAGGCGGCCGTTAATGCTTCCTCGGAAAAGCCGGAAGAAGGCTGTGTTGGAGCTGGTACAGGCGCTACGATCGGAAAAGCCCTGGGCATGGAATTCGCCATGAATGGTGGTGTTGGAACGACCTGTGACTTCGCTGGAGAAGTTAAAGTTGGTGCCCTAGCTGTGGTGAATGCTTTAGGTGATATCATTGATGCTTCGGGCAATATAATTGCCGGAGCAAAAGATCGCAAGACCAACTTTTTCTTGGACTCCCAGTCAAAATTAAAAAAGTCAGAAAAAAATTCTTTCCTGAGTAGCCAAAACACAACACTTGCAGTTGTCGCAGTTGATGCCCATCTTAAGAAAGAAGAAATAACTAAGGTAGCGCAAATGGCCCAGGACGGATTAGCCCGAGCAATTCTTCCTGCGCATACGCAATTTGATGGAGATCTGATTATTGCACTCTCTGTTGGGGAAAAAAGGGGGGATTTGCTGTCCATTGGAATTACTGCAGCTGAAGTAGTAAGTGAAGCGATTAGGAGAGCTGTTCGAGTTGCAAATCGATTGTAGTATCCACTTCTAATTCTAACAGGAGGCTGAATGATTTATTCTTACAAAGACACTACCCCTCAAATTCCGGATTCTGTTTTTGTTGCGCCGAATGCCACAATAGTTGGAGATGTTGAAATTGGTAAAGATTCCGGTATTTGGTTCAATTCTGTAATTAGAGGGGATGTAAACGAGATTCGAATTGGTGCAAAAACGAATATTCAGGATGGCTCCATTTTACATGTTACTTTAAAGAAATGGCCTCTGTATATCGGCAACAATGTTACCATTGGACATGGTGTTATTTTGCACGGTTGTACTGTTTCGGATAATTGCCTTATTGGCATGGGGGCTACTGTTTTGGATGGCGCCCGGATTGGTGAATTTTGTTTGATAGCGGCAGGTTCATTGGTGCTTGAAGGTACAAAAATCCCTAAGCAATCATTAGTTGCAGGTGTTCCAGCCATTGTCAAAAGGACTTTGAGTGATGAAGAGGTAGAAAAAATAAAAGCTTCAGCTGCCAGATATGTAAATTATAAAAATAGTTATCAACAGGGTGAATCTCAGGAATGCCTTCAAAATATCGAAGGTTAAGCCACCTCTGCTGTAGCTTTTTTCCCAATAAAGCGAATAACAAGAATTAAAATTACCATTCCGAAACCAAGCGAAATATAAGGACTCAAGCCCCATCCGCTTGGAATATATCCAATTATACTTGCAACACCGCCTACCACAAGTGCATAAGGCATTTGCGTTCTAACATGGTCAACATGATCCGCAGCAGAGGCCATGGAAGAAAGAATGGTTGTATCTGAAATTGGCGAACAATGATCGCCTAAAACCGAGCCTGATAAAATTGCCCCGACTGTTGCGATCAAAATATTAGTACACAGCGCGGGGTCGAAGTTAGCTGCAATTGGCACCTCATGAGCGATGGGGACAACAATTGGCGTCAATATGGCCATGGTTGCCCAAGACGAACCCGTTGAAAAACTGATAAATGCTGCAACAACAAAGGTAATAAATGGAATATAGTGCGCTGATAAAATATTTTTCGTAATAGAAATAATATAATCTGCTGTGTGAAGACTTGCACAAATATCGCCAATAGCCCATGCTAAAATAAGAATCATGGCCGCCAGCATCATGGATTTATAACCATTCACAGCAGCTTCAATCGCATCACCCAGTTTTAAAAGTTTTTGGAATGTTGCTAACAAAATTGCACTGAATAATCCTACAAATGATGCCCACAGTAAAACATCAAATGAATTAGATTCGCCAAAAATTTGACCGAGCGTTGCGGTTTTTGCTGAATCTCCCAGCGCTGCCGAACCGCTAAAATAAAGGCCGACTAATGTTGTGGTTATGACCAATAAAATTGGAATGATGGCATTGTACCACCTCGGTTCAATGCCTTCCTCTGCACTGACTTCTATTGCGGCGCTGTCGGTGAGCGGTTGGGCGCCATCGCGTAGAACTTTGCCGGTTGTGTAAGACCTTTTTTCCGCTTTATACATTGGACCAAAATCTCTCAAAGTTAAAGCGACCATTAGTACAAAAAATAGGGCGAGTAAGCTGTAAGTTGCATAAGGGATAGATTGCAAAAAAACCGTGTAAGCGTTAATCGGGAAATCTATGGCAGAGAGAACCTGGTCAACTAAACCTACCTGGAACCCAATCCATGTAGAAATAAGTGCCACCGATGCAACAGGCGCAGCAGTCGAATCGACAATGTAAGAAAGCTTCTCCCGCGAGATCTTCAATCGGTCGGTAAAAGGACGCATGGTATTGCCAACAATTAAGGTGTTGGCGTAATCATCAAAGAAAATTAATAGTCCCATAGCCCAACAGGCTACTTGACCGCCTCTTGGATGATTAGCATATTTGGTTAATTTTTGTACGATTCCATGCGTTCCGCCTGCTTTTGACATAACGCCAACCATGCCGCCGAGTGTCAAGCTAAAAATCAAAATAGCTGCATGGTCGGGATCTATTAAAGACTTAACCAAAAAGGAATCTATGGTTTCCATAAATCCACGGGCAATATTGTAGTCGAAAATAAAAATGGCACCAAGCCAGACGCCGCAAAATAAAGAAACAAGAACCTGACGTGCAATAAAAGCCAGGGCTATTGCAAGAAGTGGTGGTAGAACACTTAAAAAATTTGGGATCACCCGCAGTGTGGAGCTACTTTCAATTTTGTTGAATTTTAAGACTATCTCTCTTTTGCCGCTGGTTTCAACGATTGCATTTGTTAGCTCAAGTTTTCCTGCTGACAATACAAACTTAGCATGATCATGGCCTATGCCTGCTATTTTTACTGTATCCGAAAATGATTCTACAAGTTTGTTTTTTTCATTGAGCGCTTCTACTTTTAGTGAAAATGGGACATTGTTGAGTACTGTTTTCGGCGTTTCTAGTCTGAAGTGAATTATACTGTTTGGTGAAAGCTCCTGCCCATTTAAGTTGAGATTTGGAAAGATACTGAAAAATATAGCAACGAAAACCGTAAGATATGTTTTATTCATGAGATTGGTCAGTTTTAGTGATTATAATTCCGGAATGAAGAGTGATATTAAGAAATAATTGAATTAAAGTAAAGAGTAATTGTGTCCGATTGAACTTGATTTTCCAGAAGATTTTTTTAAATTGGGGCAATCAGCTTGCAACCCGCCAATGTTAATGGATTTAAGGTTAGGATATTCCGAAATGACTTCTGATGTTTCCACCTACTGTGTAAACCGGATCGGTACATTTGTTTTTGTATTGTTTTCTTTTTTGGTAGTGACCCTTGGGTTATCAAAGAACAATTTTGAGGATATGTATTTTCACAGAACAGATTCAGACAGTGATTTTGTAAAAATAGCCCAACTTTACGAAACTGATACCCGAAAAGTGCTTAGCTTGAATGGCACATGGGAGGTTAAAAGTAAGACCGAAAACCTTGTGCAGGAGGTCGTTGTTCCCGGAGGGTATGAAGGTTTTGGGGAGTTCGAGTTTAGCAGGGTTTTTAGTTTAGATTCTACGTTTGCCAATATGGCAATAGAGTTGGTGTTATTGGGTATTAACAATCAATGTAAGATATTTCTTAACGATAACTTTTTAGTCAGCCACGTCGGCGGTGACGTACCTTTTTCTGTTGAGTTACGGCATAACAAGTTAGTGCTCCCGGGTGATAATTCTATTAAAATTGTAGTTGAAAACGAGCTTTCACCAATATATAGCATACCGTTAAAGCATTCCCCTGAATTCGGAAAAAATTATGGTGGAATTACCAGAGACCTTTTTTTGGTTGCATCGCCGGCATTATCAATTTCTAAATTAGAAACCTCGTACGAGATTTCGGATGACCTGTCTGGTTGTCTATTAACCGTTAGCCCGACAGTAAAGTTACATGATTTTGCAATCGATTTTAATGCAGAGACGGATCAATTTTTTCTTCAAATAGAATTACAGGACAGTGCCGGAAAAAAAGTTATTGCCAGAAATAAAGCGCAGCCGTTTCAATTTGTTAAAAAAGTATTGAAAGAAGAAATTCAGTTGGAGCTAGCTAACCTGGAATTATGGTCCCCCGCCAAAGCAGTTACTTATAAACTCAAAGTTAAAATTCTAAAAAAACGTAAGGTAATCGATGAAATTTCCTCAGATATAGGATTTAAGAAATTTGGTCTGGTTGACGGAAAACCTCAATTGAACGGTGCCCCGTTTTTTTATAATGGAATAGATTGGTATGAAGGATATCCGGGTTTTGCTTCATCACCAAATTTGCAAGTTTACGAAAACGAAATTGATAAAATTAAAAAACTTGGCGCGAACGCCATTCGTGTTGTTGGAAAAGCGCCGCATCCCTTTTTTTTAGAATTGTGCAATAAGTCAGGCATCCTCGTTTTGGCTGAAATGCCATTGTCATTTGTCCCAAGTGCCCGACTAAACGATCCTGTTTTTGTAGAGCTCAGTATTAATTATTTTATGGAATTGATTGAATATAGCAGAGAAGCCGTTTGCTTGGCCGGTTGGTCACCCGGAACGGACATGGAGTGGCATGCAACGAATAGCTCCTTCTTAAATGAAATTAAAAAAGTTGTTGACGATTACCCTTCTCTAAATCTTTTTACTGGCTACAAGCATTATTCTCCGAAACATATACCGGATTTGTTTGACTTGGTTTTGGTGAACTTATCCAATAAAAACGTACCTTCAATTATTAAATATTATAATTCACGTATTGATACGAATCAAAAAGCAATCATATTTTCAATCGGTTATTCAATTTCAGAACAGTTGAATAGTAATATTGAACAGTCAGGCGGTAGTATTGATTCTGTTGCTTTCTATATAGACGCCCAGGAGCAGCAAGCCTATCGACTTTCGAGGTTTTTATACAATCCCGAAATTGCTGGTAGCCCCGGCGGGTACTTCGTGAACTCCTTTTCTGATTGGGAGGCGAGTTTTCCGGTTTTGGCTAATGGTGCAAATTCTGATAAGTATCTAATGAAAACCGGAGTTTTTACACAAGAGAGAGAGGAAAGAATTTCTCGCGATATTGTTACAGCCTTTTTTAATGAAAATGAACCGAGAAGTCTGTCGTTTAAAGAACCTTTAAATGTAAAACCCAACGCTTATCCGGTTATAGGGATTGGGTTGCTCTTGCTGTTTTTATATAACTTTAATCGAAATAGAAAATTTCGTGAGAATCTTCGGAGGGTTTTTGTTTACCCGCACGGTTTTTATACAGAGTTGAGAGAAAATAGAAAAGTGCCACACGCACACACTTTTTTGATAAGCATATTAACAATGGGAGCTGTCGCGGTAGTTTTGTCCAGTATCCTTTTTAGTTATCGTGAAAGCGCTCTGGCCAACAACATGATTAATTTGTTTACCATAAACCACGTTTTAAAGACATATATTATTTGGCTCTCGTGGAATCCACTTTTTAGTATTTTGTCAATTTTCGTTATTTATGTGTTATTCTTTTGTTTAATGATCATTTCTCTGAAATTTTTTTCAGCGCTTATGGGGCAATATTTACCCATAAGCCAATTTTACGCTATGGTTTTTTGGGTGAATGCCTGCTTCGTCTGTCTGTTACCAATTGCACCCATTTACTATCGCCTGATAAGTCAAACGGATTTTGTAATACCATCATTAGGTTTTTTTGTTGGCTTGGTAGTTTGGTTTATTATTCGTTTGTTTCGGGCAGTAAAGGTTGTTTTGGGATTAACTTTTATCCGGACGTTTGTCCTGACTTCTGTTTTTTTATTGGTATCGTTTGGCGGGATGCTTCTATATTTTGATAATAGAAGCGCTATTCTTGAATATCTCCCGATGTATTATAAAACAATTGTACAAACATTTTATTTGGGCTTATAGCGCAACTGCTAAACTAAGCGAGACTACGGATAATAACGTGCTGATTATTACTGTATTTGCTGCCAGAGATTCATCGGCGTTTAGCTGTGATGCCATCACATAAGAGGCTACTGCCGTAGGAGTACTAAGGTAGATTAACGCGATTTTGGTTTCCATTCCGCTAAAATTAAAGGCTTTTGCCAGAAGAAATCCGGTTACCAGTGTAGCCACTATTTTCAACAAAGCTGCTATTGTGGATGACGATACATTCCCCTTAATACCAACCGACATCATCGACCCACCGATTGCAAGCAGAGCCAGTGGAAGAGACATTTGTCCGAGTGAATTTGTCGTTCTGGAAATGGCGGGCGGTATATTAATTTTTAAAATTGAGCAGAGCAAACCCAAAGCTGAGGCAAGAAGAAGCGGGTTTGTAATTATTTGAAAAGCTGCATTTTTTAATTTATCAAACTGTAGTTTTTGCCTTCTTAGAAGCAGTACCAAAACAGCCGCGAAGTTATATGTGGGAACCATAAGGGCTAATGTTAAAACAGCAAGTGTTGTAATTTTTGCTTGTTCCACTTCGGGAAGAAGTGAAGAAGAGTAAATAATTATTGGTAGACCAATAAAAGCCTGGTTTCCACGAAATGCGGCTTGCACAAAAGAGCCGGTGGAAGCCGCTGAAAGTTTTAAACGCCACCCGACAAAATAAGCTATTAAAATAATAATCACCGTAACAGCTAATATGAGCAGATAAATTTTTACAGCTTGTCCGCCTGAATAGGTTGCGGTTGATATTTTATAGAATAAAAGCGCCGGCAGGCCAACCCAATATGTTAGCTTGTTTAAACCGGCTATATTTTCATCATTCATAAAACCGGTTTTTCGCAGGGAGAAGCCGAGAAACATTATCGCAAAAACGGGAACGATGGAACTTAGAATGTACACGGAATTTGTTTCTTCTTTAATGAATTCAGCTGTCAATTTACTATAATTATTGTATTTTACAAACCCCGTCTATTTTTCGAAAAGTGGGTGGTTTAAGTCAAAAAAATTTAAGGGCTTGGAACTTTCTGTATTGTTTTTCTCATTTTTTAAAGCAAAATAATCTTGACATTGTATCATTATTCGTATATATTAATTTTACACATATCGTGGTTTTTTATGTTCCGCATACTTTATCTAGTATGTTTTGCCCATCATAGCAAACACTTTACATTATTAAATTCAGAGAGAGGCGTTCAGTGTATTTAGAGAATCTTCAAATAAATGGATTTAAATCTTTTGCCAGGAAAACTAAGTTTTTGTTTAATGATGGTATCACTGCAATCGTCGGCCCTAATGGCTGTGGTAAAAGTAATACTGTGGATGCCCTGCGTTGGGTTCTCGGCGAGCAGAAGGCCGGAACCATCCGAAGCGAGAAAATGGAAAATGTTATTTTCAACGGTACAAAAAATGCTAAACCGCTTGGAATGGCTGAAGTATCTCTTACTATAAAAAATACGAAAAACATACTGCCTGTTCAATATTCCGAAGTGGTTATTACCCGTCGGCTTTTCCGTTCTCTGGAAAGCCAATATCTTTTGAACAATACACCCTGCCGGTTAAAAGATATCCAGGATTTATTTATGGATACCGGAATGGGACCGAATGCATATTCCATAATAGAATTAAGCATGATTGAAACCATTCTGAATGGCAAGGCGGAGGAAAGACGCCGGATCGTTGAAGAAGCTGCAGGAATTACCAAATACAAATTACGCCGTAAAGCTGCCCTGAGAAAGTTAGAAGCCACCGCAGGCGATTTGCTTCGAGTCAATGATATTATTAGCGAGGTGGAGAAAGTTGTTGCCTCTTTAAACAGGCAGGTTAAAAAAGCCCAGCGATACCAGGAGTTTAAGACCCAACTCAGAGACCTTGAAGTGATGTTGGCAACTTATCAATTTTCTAAAATTCGTTTTGAGTTAGAGCCATTAAGCTTAAAGTTGAATGAAACCCTGGATAGCCGGGTTTCCCTTACTACCAAGTTCGATGAAAAAGAATCGGAAATTGAAGAGGCCCGGCGGAAGCTTTTAGATCTGGAAAGAAATTTGAGCGAAGAACAACAGGCGTTAAATACAATTTCTACACGAATTCAAAAGCAAGAAGAGGATATCCTGATTGGGCGTGAACGACGCAAAGCTTTGGAAGATGCAAAAGTGAAGCTGGTTCGGGATAAGGAAGAATTAAAAGTCCGTATTGAGAAAACCGAACGCGAGGTTTCTGCAGCCAGAGAAAGCTTGCAGGCAATGTTTGAAACAATTCAGGTTGCAGAAACTGATTTTCAGGAAAAAAATGCTGCGTTGAACAAGATTGAAACAAAGATTCAGGAAAAGAATGAGCACATGAAAGCGGCTGAGCATCAGCGGCTACAGGCAGTTGAGGGCCTGACTGAAAGCAAGAAAAATGAAGAGCGTGTTAAAACACAACTTGAAAACATTAGTGAGCGAATTTCTACGCTATCAAGTGAACTTGAAGAGAACAAGCTTCTTGCGAAAGTCCGCCAGGAAAAAATTGATACTACTTTGGATAAAAAAACTGAAGCTGAAGGTGAGGTCGCCAGAATAAAAGAAAATTTAAACGC
>JAJDAE010000363.1 GCA_029262035.1 Candidatus Zhuqueibacterota bacterium | reverse complement strand
GCCAGGTTGCACGTCGAAGGCCTCATGAAACGCCGGCATGGTTGAAAGTGTACCCAGTACACGATATTGTGGCGGTGAATGCGGGTCGGTTTTCACCAAATTAAGCATGGCATCGTCACGATATTTGTTGCGCCAGATTGTACCATAAGAAAGAAAAAAGCGCTGCTCCGGCGTAAAACCATCTATCAGACCGGCGCTGCCTTTTTTCTTTAGTGCAATTTTAAATGCATCGAAGGCAATGGCCAGACCTCCCTGGTCACCGATGTTTTCTCCCAGCGTTAGTTTGCCATTAACCGGCACACTATCCAACACGGTATAGTTATTAAATTGCTCCACAATTACATTGGTTTTTGCCTCAAATGATTTACGATCTTCTTCAGTCCACCAGTTTTTCAAGTTGCCATCCATATCAAATTTGCTGCCCTGGTCATCGTAACCATGGCTTATTTCATGACCGATGGCTGCGCCAATGGCGCCGTAGTTTAAGGCATCATCTACTTTCGGATCAAAAAATGGCGGCTGCAGAATTCCAGCAGGAAAGGTAAGTGTGTTTTTGATAGGATGGAAACCTGCATTTACGGTTTGGGGTGTCATGCCCCATTCGCTTTTATCGACCGGCTTCCCAACCTTTTTCATATCGTAGTCAAATTCAAATTCATTGGCGCGAATAACATTTAGCACATAAATGTCATCTTTAATTCCGAGCATGGAATAGTTCTTCCATTTGTCGGGATACCCAATTTTTTGTACTAAATTTTCTAATTTTTTGTAGGCATTTTTCTTGGTTTCTGCACCCATCCAGTCGAGATTTTCAATGCGGGTTTTGAACGCAGCACGCAAATTTTCAACCAATTCGTTGGCTTTTTCTTTTGCCTCGGGCGGAAAGTGTTTTTCAGCGTAAAGCTGGCCGAGCGCTTCGCCCAGAGTTGCATTTGCGGTTTCAGTGATTCGTTTCCAGCGTGGTTTTTGTTGCTTTACACCACGTAAAACTGTTCTAAAAAAATGGAAATCCTGTGCTACAAATTCTGAACTGAGATAGGGTGCTGTAGCATTTATCAGATGCCAGCGTAAATATACTTGCCAATCATCGATACTCACTGCTGTGAGCATAGCATTGATTTCTTTGAAAAAACCCGGCTGTGCAAGGACAAAATAATCTACATTATTTACGCCCAGTTTTTCGAAGTGCTTTTGCCAATCGATATTAGGTGTTTCTTTTTTCCCTTCAGCCCAGCTGCGTTTGTTGTACCAGCTTTCCAGGTTGCGTAGTTGTACGCGGGACCAGGATGCGTGTGCCATTCGGGTTTCGATGTTCATAACCGTTTGCGCTGAAGCTTGAGTCGTTGTTGAATCATCACCCATTAACTCAAACATTTTTTGTAAGTGGGTGGTATATTCAGTGCGGTAATTTTTGAAGCGATCGTCATCATTCAAATAGTAGTCACGGTCAGGCATTCCGAGTCCTGATTGGAAAGCATAAACCGTATTCATTTCACTGTTTTTGAAATCCCCTTCAGAAAATACAGCGAAAAGTGCGCCACTACCCAGTTTTTGGTGGCCGATAACCACACTCAACACATCCTCAAATGTACGAATACCGTCTATGTCATCAAGATAGGGTTGCAGTGGGGCGATACCGGTTTCTTCAATTTTGGTTGAATCCATGCCGGTACGATAGAAATCTCCAACTTTTTGTGCATTGGTGCCAGCTTCATGATTACCGTGGGCAACCTCTTGCAACAAAGAACGAATTTGTTTTTTGTTTTGATCACGAATTTCGGAAAACACGCCCCATCTGCTTTCACTTTCTGGTATTTCGGTCTTTGCCAACCAACCGCCATTAACGTATTGATAGAAATCATGTGCAGGGTCTGCAGCTCTGTCCATGTTTGCCATATCCAGACCGTGCTTCTCTTTGGTGCACCCGAATGCCAAAAGCATACAAACTACGACCCAATAAAAATTTCTCATTAAGAACTCCCCTTTCGTTTAGGTTTTTAAAAAATTTAAATTTATGGGAAAAGTACTGTTATTTTAAAGCATCTCCTTATAAGTCTCAGCGATTCTTGCGATACCCAAATCGTTTTCTTCCGGTGTGAAAGCGGGAAAAGTCAGGCGGAAAAAAATACCACCCGTTTTCTTGTAATACTTCTCTTTCCAGCCGGGAGTGAAGGCGGTGGGTGCGGACAAGGTAACACCTTTTGCTCCAATTCTCTCGATGTAACCGGTTTCGTTGGTAACACCTGGCAATGATAAACCAAGAAAAAAACCACCGGCTAATTCAGCCACTTCAATATCCGGAAGATATTTTTTGAAAGCATTGTTCATAGCCTCCATGCGCGGCTTATATAAGTTGATGAGAAACTTAAGATGTTTATCGTAATAACCGGAATCGATTAGTTTGTGGATAGCCGCCTGAGTTGGATAATTCGGGTTCAGGCGAGAGTTGGTTATAACCGGCGTTATCAAAGCGACAACGCTTTCCGGAAGAATGCCAAACCCACATTTTGCCCCCGGTGAAATAGTTTTTGTAAATGAACCGGCAAGGCATGTTGTTTCAGGGAATTTCGATAAATCAATCAAAATGTTTTTGGCGCCATCAAAACGCAGCTCAAAATAGGCAATATCGATAACGTGCAGCACATTATGCTTTGCACAGATTTCTGAGGCCGCCTCAAGATTTGCATTCGATGTTGTAAATCCCATGGGGCTTTGGTGGTAGCCAACCTGGTAGTAAACTTTAACGTCATTTTCAGACAATGTTTTTTCCAGTTCAGTAAGGTCAACGCCATCGTGGGTTAAAGGCACACCTATCGAGCGGTGGCCCAGCTTTATCACATCCATTATAAATCGGTCGTAGGTTAATGCGTCCGAGGCAATTCCGGAGCCTGGTGGAAAGGATTTTAAAATAAAGGTCAGCGTTTCCATGCCGCCATTGGTACAAATCACTCTTTTGTTGACATCGCCCCTCACATTATAACGTTGCGCCAGGGATTTTTTTAGCGGAATAAATCCTAAAAAATCAGAAAGACCCGGGGTTTGGTACTGCAATACGCGACCCCCATACTCCTTGAAAATAGTTGCAAAGTTTTCAGCAAAAATGCCGGCTATTGGCACCAAAGCTTCGTCTGCTGGAACACCTCTTAAAAAGTTAATTTTTTGCACAAAAGCTCTCTTTCTTCAGAATAACGTAAGTTCATCGTTCAGGCACAATAATCCTCAAAAACTTAGAAGAATTTAAGCAAAATGCAAGGAAAAGGTTTTGAAGTCAGGGGTTTGATTTACCGCATGGAAATATAAGCAAGGACAAGTTGTAACGATGGTATTCCCGGGCAATTTATTTGATTCAGTGACCCAAAATATAAGATTGGCTATTGAGAATAATTAAAATGTCTATGTCACCTTTTTCAATTTACCTGATGTTTATTTGTGTAATCCCTTAACTTCACGCTATTCAAGTTACATTGTTTTTGTGATTTTATTAAATCGCCAATTATGTAACACCGCCGCAACACTTAACCCAACGATTAACCCTATCCATAAGCCCTCCGCACCCATACCCATAACAACACCCAAAATATAGCAGGTTGAAAAACCAATCAGCCAGTAGGACACCATATTAACATACATGGGTATTTTTGTGTCTTTCATGCCGCGCAGGGCGCCAAAGGCTGCTACCTGCAAGCCGTCAGATATTTGAAAAATTCCGGCAAGAAAAAGCAGCTTAACTGCAATTTTTTTAACGTCCGGGTCATCAGTATATACGGAGATAATCAACTCCGGCACGGAGAACATTAAAATGGCGGTGCAGGTCATCACAGCTACGGAAATGAAAATACCAATGTGGCCGAACAAACGGGCATCTTCAAGGTTGCCGCGTCCAATAGCAAAGCCCACACGCGCAGTGGTTGCGATAGAAATCCCCAATGGAATCATAAATGTAAATGCTGCAAAATTAATGGTCACCTGATGTGCGGCGACGATTTTTATGCCGAGAGAACCCATGATGAGGGCCACCATGGCGAACATGGTTATCTCAACGGAAAAGCTAAATCCGCTTGGAAGCCCCACGCGTAGAATCTCTTTGATGAATTTCCATTTTGGCCACCCAAAACCCTCGAGCATTTTGAAGTCGCGTTTAAACTTTTTTCGAAATGTAAATGGAATGGCGCACAATAGCATCACAAAGTGCACCATTGCTGTAGCGTAGCCTATACCAATGGCACCCATGGCAGGAAAACCCAGGTATCCATACATAAAAACATAATTCCCTGCGATGTTAAAAAGCAGGCCGATTTTTGCAATGAACATACTTGGCTTGGTAAATGATAGCCCTTCATTAAAAAAGCGCAAGGCGAAATATACAAAAGCCGCCGGTACGCCGAATGAGAAGGCCTTTAGATATCCCTGCGTCAGTTCGATTAATTCCGGCCTAATGTTGAAAAGGTGCATCACCGGCGTCATGTTGCGCAGAATAAAAAATACAGGTACGGCAAGAAATAATCCCAGCCAGATGCCTTGCCAGACATTTTTGCCGATCAACTCTTTTTCGTCAGCGCCGTGGTGGTGTGCGATGATTGGGTTGACAGCCATGATAACACCCATGCCAAAAAGAAATACCGGGCTGAACAAGCTGCCGCCCACTGCTACTGCTGCCAGAGTTTTAGCGCTGAGTTGACCAGCCATCACCGCATCCACAAATCCCATGGACATTTGTATGAGCTGGGCAGCCACAATTGGAGCGCCTATACGAATGGTTTTGGTGAATTCTTTTTTAAGACGATCTGTTTTTTCTGACTTTTTGAACATACTTTTTCAGTTAGAGGTTTTGGATTTTTATCTGAATGTTTATGGCCACGAAAACTTGTCGGACAAACTTGTGTCTGCCTCTCAGGCTGCCCTTCTTGGATTAAGTTTTAACATCTTAAAAAGTAATTCCATGGAGGATACTGCGTATCAAAGGTATAAATAAATGCCGAAATAAAAATATGTTTTATTGCTACGACAAAAAGAGGTGCTTTATGTTGATCGCCCGTTTTTATAACTGCCGGCTGGGAATAACAGAAATTGAAACAAAAATACAAAGCTCGCCATCAAGCCTAGACAGACTCCCATATTTTTAAAATTCACAGCTTGTTTACCTAGGAAGCTCCAAACCAATGGATATGTTAAAGCAGGCAATAAAATACCTATACCGCAAGTAATGTATTTCTGATTTTTTTTTGTCAACGAATTTATCAGAGAAACGAAAAAAAGGCATAAAGGAATAAATATAACCCCGTAAAATACTAAGCTATATCCAATCATATCAAAAAAAAATAATGAACCAAAGTAGCTAAAAAATAAAGCACCGGGAGTTATTTGCAAAAATCTGGGATATTGCTCCCCATCGATATAAAGTTTAAGTGAATTGTTTTTATAGGTGATTACTATTTTGTGTAAGGCTCTATCGTTTAATACGTTTCTGGCAATAAATTGTGGGGAGCTTCCATTCAGTCCGCTAAAGGGAGTCCTCATTCGAAACACAAGGTCAGCCCCCTCCTGTGCAATTGTGAAATTTCGGTGATATGGATCCTTGGAATTGGAAAAAATACGAGCAGGGCCGGTTTGGTTAATATCATTTGTGGCAATATATACTAAAATAGTAAATTCTGATGTTGCTTTAATTTTTTCAGTAAGACCTGTTGCCGGTTCGTTAGTTTCTAACCAACTTTGCTGATTCACTAAAACGCCGCGACCGCTTGCTGTGGGAGAAGTGTTCCCCTGCCATTTAAAACTCGGTAGATTGCCAATCCGGTCATTAAAGACCTGACCATTTATGAAACAGTATGACGCAATGAGATTTTCAGCCCTTTGGACGCATGGCATTCTATTCGAAAATACTTGTTTCAACTCATTGGCATTTATGGCATGATCGGTCATAAAAATTTCGAAAATGTATCCGTTCCAAGGTCTATCTCCAGAATATTCGTTGCCAATCACAAGCGGGAAGTTGACATCCCAATTGCTAAGCTTTGTAATTGCTCTAATCGTTATTTGTAAATAGCCTGATAAAAGCAGGGTTAATCCCATATAAATTATAAAAAGAATAAGTGATCTTTTGGGAGAAAGCCACATTTTAATTTTGGCAAGAAGCTCGTTTATTGCTCTGAGAATTCTTAATCCCCAAAGCTGAAAAATTATGCCACCAATTAAAGTGCCAAACCCATTCATCAATATATCGATGATTGATGGAAATCTTGAGGGTAATAAGGTTTGCAGCATTTCTAAGATAAAAGAGATGGAAAGTCCTGTTATGGCAAGCAGGGATGGGAAAAGTTTTCCGCTTTTTTTTCTTTTCCTGAACAGACAGCTTAAGCCAAATCCAAAGGGCAGGAATAGAATTATATTTAAACTTAAATCAGTGAAAAATGGAAGTTCAAGCCAAAGCATAATAAAGCGATCATACGTTTCTTTAAGTGTTGGCCGGAAAAAGAAATCATATGGGAACAATACAATTGCCAGTATGCAGAGCAAGCTGCCTACTAAAATAAAATTCGTCAATCGGTAGAGAAGTTCATCGAGGGTGTAGGCTTTTGTCTTAATCATCCCGGTCTGTTCTCTGATTGTTGAATTCTATTTTTAATTATTATTATACAAAATGTGGTATAAAACATCGACGAATATAATTATTGGTGTGGAAGCAAAACCAGGGAGGTTGAATTTGTTCAACAGACCTGTAAATTGATAGGAAAATTTTCCCGGCGATGCCTTGGAAATTAAAAAAAAACGAAAGCCAGGGTTCTGACTTTCGTTTTCAATAAGTTTTAAATGACCCTAATTACGCTTCCAGTTTTGCATCCATCGTAATTTCAGCATTTAATACTCGAGATATTGGACAGCCTGTTTTGGCATTATTAGCGGCTGTTTCAAATGCTGTTTGGTCAGCGCCGGGAATTTTTGCTGTCACATCCAGGTGAATATTTGTGATTGCAAATCCGGCGTCAGTATTTTCGAAAGTAGCGGTTGCCGTGGTGCTGATACTTTCTGCAGTTAATCCGGCTTCGCCTAATTGACCTGACAATGCCATTGAAAAACAGCCCGCGTGAGCTGCTGCAATTAATTCTTCGGGGTTGGTCCCAATGCCATTCTCAAAACGGGTGCCAAAAGAATATTGTGTGTTTGAAAGAACGCCACTGTCGCTCGAAACCGTTCCCTTGCCATCTTTAAGACCACCTTGCCAAACTGCAGATCCTTTACGTTTCATTTTGCTGCTCCTTTAATATATATAATAAGAGGTAACTATTTATTTACGGATTAATTTACAATGCCGTACATTTTATAAATTATGAATGGCTATTATATGGATAATTTCAATTAAAAGTGAAAGAAAAAATATGAAATTACAAACGTTGAGCAAAACCGTGATGGGAGCCAGCTGGTTTATAGAATTTTCTCAAGCTATAAATTATTTATAACTTCCCTAATTAATTGTATTGCATTTCTCCCAAATCAATACTAACACGTCCTTTATCTGTTAGTACGTAACACCCTTTATAAGCGGCAACCAACCCACCCGTTAAAAACTCGCCTAACTGCATCTCAATCTCTTTAATTGGTATTGTGGTTAGGGTTGCAACTTCTTGTGCTGTTAATGGGCGCAACAGCATTTCCAGCATTGATTTAGTAGAATCGGTTAATATGTCGTCTCTTTCCATGACGGGTTACCTCCAATTGAGTAATGAAAAAGTAAAGAAAAAAGCTTTACAAACAGGATTGCAGTTTTATTAAGTATCAAAAGACGTGCCAAGGTTTATTGAAAAGAATGTGTTTTTTGTAAAGAGTTAAATTGTTGTTTTTATTGATTGCAATTTGAGTTGTGTTATCCATCTTTAAAATAAGTAGAATTATTTTTCTTATTTGTGGGAATGGGGTGGTATTTTTCTCTGCATGTGGGGAGAAATTGCCCATTTTTGTCTCGTGGTGGTGTCACATCTTTAAGGTGAAATCTAAAAATAAAATCCCTAAACTTTTGTTAAAGACAAATAAAGTTGGGATTTAATCTCAAATCAGATTGAAAAAAATTATCAATGGATTGAAATAATGGCATACCGGAATGTTTTTAGAGGAGACAAATTATTCTCCATGTGCCCTAGCCAAAGTCAGGGCACATGGAGTGGCTGTATTCTAAATATGGGGCTTATTTGGCAGCGGGCTTAGCTAGCTCTGCTATGATTTTTTCAGTCAAATTTACTTGTTTGGCGCTTACATGAACAATGTTGCCGGCAGCCACATCAAATATGTAATCATAGCCTTCAGCATTGCCGACCTTTTTTATTATCTCATTTATTTTCGTGATAATCGGTTCCATAAGCCGGGCTTGTTCTTTTTGGAGTTCACCTTGTGGTCCCCACTTTACTTGCTGAAATTGTTGATACTCAAGATACAAGTTTTGCATTTGAGCCTGCTTTTCCTTAATCGTTTGCTCGCTAAGCATAAGTTGTTTTGCTTCAAGGTCCTCTTGCATTCTCTTTAGTTCATTTTCCTTCTCGAGGGCTTCTGCCTGCCATGCCTTATTTAATTCAGCAAGTTTATTTTGAGCAGTCAGAGCATCTGCACTTTTTGCAACGATTGATTGAGAATCCACATAACCAAGTTTAATTTGAGCTAAAGCCACGGTGTTTACTCCTGCAAACATCACAAAAATTGTAAGAAATATACCCAATCTGATATTAAGCAGTGAAGTCAGTTTCGTTTCGTTTTTAGAAACCATTTTTTACCTCTTTTTCCTCTTAAAAATTATACTGAAATTGATAAACGGCTGAAAAGATAGTTAAACCGGATGAAAAAAGCAAGCCCTACATCCTTTGCTATGATCTTATCGATAAAAATTATATATGAGGTTCACCCCAACCAAATGAAAAATAACGCTCCCGCTTTGTGGCGGTCGACCCTGCAAGCAAGCGCGTTAAGTAGCTATAAACAAAAGAAAAGTATTAGTATGGACAAAGTGATAAATAAAAAGTTGTTCCAAAATAACATAAAGTCACAATTTTTTCAAGAAAATTCCGCATTTCAAGGTATAAGCCTATAACTTTTCATTAGATTTACTGGGGGACGGGTAGCACTCAGTTTTTTCACGCATTGCTATGTCGGTATAATCACAAAAGACAATTTCTAGGTTTCGGGCTTCTTGCCCGCTCTACTTCAATTATTTCAATTTTAGGTAGTTTTTTTAACTAATGTAATATAAGGAAAAAGCTAATGAAACGGTTTATCCATGCTATGCTTTTAGCGTCCTTAGTGCTAATGCAATTCGCTCCAAAAGGCTTGTTTGCGCAAGGTAGTACACAGAAATATTCTCTTGCTGTGTTAAATTTGTCTGGAGGCTCTGGTAGCTTTAATAACTCTGATGTTAAGCTGGTTACCGGCGAATTGACTCGGGGAGTCTCCAATACCGGAATGTTTTTTACAATGTCAGAAATTGATATGGGGAAGGGGCTTTTAAATGATGGGCTTGATGCTGATATTGGCTGCTCCGATGTTGGCTGTGCAACCCGCGCCGGAAAAGCTCTGGGCGTGCAACTGGTTGTGTTTGGTGAGTTGCGACAAGCTGGCCCGGGATATGCAATAGAGGCTAAAATGCTTCATGTTGCCAGTGGTGAAATTGTAAAGTCTGAAGCGCTGGACGTAAATGGTGGTTTTAAAAACCTACTTGAGGAAATGCCGGGATTCGCTCAGGATCTAATGGGCATTAGAAGTGGTGGTGCTGATATTCCTACCCGAAGAAATTCTGAAATAACAACAGATTCTTATAGTCCGGATAACTCAACTCAGAGCCCTTTTGAATCGAAACGGCCACAGAATTATGAAAAAGGCGGCGGTTCTAAATGGTTATACATTGGCCTTGGCGCATTGGTAGCCGGCGGCGTTGGTGCGGGCGTACTGCTACTAACAGGCGATGATGGCGGTAATGGTGGGGCAAACAATGGAACGACAACACCCACTCCAACCGGTAACTTGGGCGGACCTCCGACATTTCCATAAAAATGACTTTATGTTCAATCTATATTTTTTTCAACTGAGGTTTAATTAAATGAAGATATCAAAATTTGTAAGTGCCGCATTTTTTGTGCTTATTTTGAGCAGCGTTGTGTTTTCGCAAGGAGAACCGACCCTGACTCAAATTAAGTTTTTGATCGATGGCCAGGCTGTTAATACAACGTCCTATGAAGATATTCGGGTGGAGTTGATTTTCAGTGAACCTATGGATCAAGCAGTGTCCCCAACTGTAAAATTTGGGTTAAATGAGCCATTCGAGTTTAATGTACCCGAAGGCCAGGGCTGGATATCCAGTACATTATGGCAGGGTTTGTTCACAGTTTCCGATGCTAACCCAAATGATGATGATGGCGAGTATAATTTTCAAGTATTTAGTGCTAAAGATGTTGGCGGCACAGCAATGGACACAACTTTGAGTTCCAGTTTGGAAGAAACACTGCTTGTTTGTCGTTCAGGGAAAGTCGCTTTGTCAACTACTACGCTCGATTTTGACACCCTGATTGTCGGCACGAATAAAATTTTGACTGTTACGATAACAAATGAAAGTTGCGCGGTTTTACAGATTAATAATATTACTATGCCGACACCCTTTTCCCTTTACGAAAGCGCCAACGAGTTCACGATTTTAGCCAATAGTACAGCACAATTTCGGGTTCGATTCATACCTGGCGCCCGAACATCTTATAGCGGTACATTAACGATAAACAGCAACGACCGTCAGCAAAATGAACATACTATTCAATTACTGGGTAGCGCAAAGGGACCTAAAATAGCTTTATCTCCCGGTACGGCGATGAATTTTGACAAAGTAGAACTTGGAGAGAATAGTACACTCTCGATGTATGTGATAAATGTTGAAACCGCCAACCCTGTTTATAGTGACACATTAATTGTGAGCAGTACGGTTGCGACTCATTCGGTTTATCAGGCAGAGCCAACTTCATTTTCGGTGGCACCTGGTGACTCACAAAAAGTTGACGTGACATTTACACCAACACAAAGAACTTCCTATAACGGAAACAGTTTACGGTTTACAAGCAATGATTTGACGGCTCAACTCGTTGCCTTTACATTAAATGGCAATGCAAATGATGATTCGCCGCCACCGCCGCCGGGAAACCTGATTCCAACCTGGAGTGGTTTTAACGGTTACGTCAGTGGATTATATCTGCCTGTTTGTTGGGATAACCCGGATGACCCCAGTGGTATTGCTGAAATCTGGTGGAAATTCAGCCAATCCAATTCACCTCCGACCAGCGAGGACGATACCACAGCAGCTGGTGGCCGATATGTTATTGGCGAGGGTGAAAGTTGTACGAATTTAAATCTCGCCGGTAGAATAAATTCCGGATTTTGGAATTGTTATATCTGGTTGGTTGATGGCCGGGGCAATTCAGGCTATACCAATTATGTTCCGACGTCGTTTACTTATGATACTGAAGCACCGAGGTCGCCATTGGTTGTTGACAGGTCAATCGATTCAGGAAATTGGTTTGATGACGCTGATAATTTTGATTTAACGATTGAAATTCCTGCCAATTCTGGTTCAGGTACAAGAGACGCAGTAGAAGTCAGGTGGAAGTATAGAGTTCAACCTGAAAGCGGCAGTGATTATAGCGGCAGATTTCAGTTTACTGAACTGCCTAATAATCGTACTACATTTAATATTCCTTTTTCTTCAACCAGTTTGTGTGGTGAAGATGAGGTGTATATCTGGTTAGCAGATTCCGCCGGCAATGCAAGCCCCGATTCCATTACCGCAGTTGATTATAATTTTGATATTTGTTCCGGATTTGTAACCAATTTTTCAGCAACCTGGAGCGGATTCAATGGTTATGCTCGCGGTCAATACCTGCCGATTTGCTGGTCTTTAGAAGGCGGTCAAAGCCAGATAGCTTCAATATATTGGAAGTTTTCACGCACGCCGGTGCCACCAACAAGCGCCAGCGATACAACTGCCTTTGGTGGCAGCATTGCTTTAGCAGAAGACGCCAACTGTGCCAACCTAACGCTTCTCGGTAAAATTACATCAGGTAGATGGTATTGTTATGCGTGGGCTGTTTTCAATACGGGCAATAACTCCAGTTACCTTAACCCGATTACAACCACTTTTACTTATGATACAAATGCCCCGGGCAGACCTGTAATTAGCGACTGGGAAATCCCAACGCATCGTTGGTTTGGTGTAAATGATCTTTACCGGTTGGCAATTCAAATTCCTTTTGATCCGGATAGAAATATTCGGGATGCGGCAGAAGTTCGCTGGAAATTCAAGTCTCAACCAACCTCAGGCGACGACTATGCAAGCCGTTTTATATTTTCCGATTCAAATCCGGAACTTCGGGTTGTAGAGGTAGCCTTTGATTCAGAAGAACTCTGTGGCGAAGATTCACTCTACATCTGGCTGGCGGATTCGGCCGGAAACGTGAGTTCGGACAGTATTGCTTCTACCCGCTACCGGTTTGATATTTGTCCGCCGCAAATTACCAGGTTCCATCAGGATACCGTGAATGTAGCGCAATTAGGCCAGTCATACATGGACACGCTGGTTATTACCGACGACTCTGAGGTAGATACCGCCTGGGTGCGTTATCGCTTTGGTGGCGCTGAAGCAGAAGAGCCGCCACGACCGCTTACAAGAATTGCTGATACTGACAGCTTTGTCATAGAAATTCCACGGGCAGGTGTTACCCGTCGTGGGTTGGAATTTAGAATTACAGCCAGCGATTCTTTGCAAAATACAGGAATCGGTCCTGTTGAAACCGATATCTGCGAAACCGATAGCGTTTGGTTCCCGGTTCAAACCAGAATCACCGGTGCCGGCGATTACCGTGTGGATTTGGATGGACGGCCTGTTCCATTAATTACCGGTGCGGATTCAACCAACTATCAATTATTTTCCATCCCCTACGCGCTCGATAGCAGCGACGTTCTGACTGTGTTGGAAGATGACCTCGGCGATTATGATATCACCAAGTGGCGTTTTTTTGATTACATGCCAAACAATCCTGAAACCACGCGTTATCTTGAAGGTGAAGATGCTCGCCCGTTTGAACCGGGCCGGTCATTTTTTCTGCTGACAAATCAGGAAGATATCGTTGTGGGCAGTGGCCCCGGCGCATCAGTTCTTACCGTTTGTACCGACAGCGTTCGTTTGTACCAAGGCTGGAATCTGGTGGCAACACCGTTTAATTTCCCTGTGGATAAAGAATCCCTTTCGCTGATAAATTCAAATTCATCTATCTCTCTGCGTTCCTACGAACGTGGCTGGAACATTGTAGACAGAATGGAACCGTGGAAAGGATACGCCCTTTTCGTAACACCTGAAAATGATAACGACGATCCAATGTATCTGGTGGTGAGACCAAGAGCCGCTGCGGGTCGTCTCGCCAAAAATGTGGATGAACGGATGGCATTGTCTCCGGATGAATGGCAAATTCAAATTTCAGCCGCTGCCGGAAATGTTTACGATACCGAAAACTGGTTGGGTGTTAAGTCCGATGCAGGTGACGGCTTTGATCGTTTCGATATGGCGGAACCGCCGGTGATTGGTAATTTTGTGAAGGTCGCTTTCCCACACACAGACTGGAATTTGCCGGTGGATGATTTTAGCGCCGACTTCAGACCAAGCGGTGAAATTGACAATACCTGGGAATTTGCTGTGACCACCAATAAAATCAAAACGCCGGTCAGTTTAAACTTCCAGTTCCTGGGCAATGTACCGGAAAATTCAGAAGTTTACCTCGTAGATGAAGCCGCCGAATTTTCGCAAAATCTGAAAACAAATCCGGTTTATAACTTTACTTCGAGCAAAAGTTTGACCAAACGGTCCTTGAAGATAATCGTCGGCAGCCTGGATTATACCATCGCTGAAGCCGGTGATATTGGTTTGGTGCCCGAAGCTTTTGAACTGATGCAAAACTATCCGAATCCGTTTAACCCGGAAACAAAAATTCGTTACAACTTACCCGCAGCCGGTTCCGTGAAAGTTGAAATTTTCGACTTGCTCGGCAGAACTGTGGCGACTCTGGTTGATAACAGCAATCATCGGGCGGGTTACCACATAGCGACATGGAATGGTAAAAACGGGGACGGCAGGCAAGTAGCTTCGGGTGTTTATGTTTACAGATTAACCACCGCCAACCAAACCCTGGTTCGTAAAATGCTGCTCATGAAATAAAATCAGCAATTAATTTTGACCTTTGAAGGGCTTTTCGGAATTTTCTCCGGAAAGCCCTTTTTTGTTGCATTTTGAGATTTTATCTTTAAATTGATTATTATTACACGATAATCTAATCCCTTCGGGCTTTCACAGATTTTTCATATTGACATTTCTTCGACTCATTCCGCTTGCGCTAAATTAAAATTACGCTGAGCAGAATAATAAATTTATAAACGCTTGGGTTTATCCGGGCTTAAAAAGTCTTGTATGCTGGGCAGAGCACTCAGACAAGCCTTACATCCCAAATGAAAGTGAACCAACTTTGAATGAGGTTTTTAGAGTCAACCAATTATTTTATTCTTTAAATTTTAAAGGAGGAAAAAAGATGAGATCTAATAAGTTCATCATTGTCGTGTTTCTGGCGGTGCTGTTCGTCCTGCCGCTACAAGCGCAGTGGGATGTTGGCGGTGTGATCGCTTTCAATCTCGCGAGCATCAGCGTCGACCCTGAACCCAGCACCGAAGAATATTCCGGTCGCCTTGGATTTGGCATTGGAGCAGTTGCGGATCGTCCATTGACTGATCAAATTGACTTGCATGCTGAACCCATGTATCTGCAAAAAGGCGGTAAAATCAAAGAAGG
>JAJDAE010000362.1 GCA_029262035.1 Candidatus Zhuqueibacterota bacterium | reverse complement strand
TGTTTAACTAATTTATTTGGAGGGTATAATGGAAATTGGTGTAATTCTACTTTTATTAGGACTTTTTTTAATTGGCTTTAAAGTACTGGGCCTCATTTTTAAAGCGAGCTTTTTTATTCTTAGCATTCCATTTCAAATACTAGGAGCAATCTTTGGCGTCATTCTTTTAACCTTGCTGCTTCCCTTTGCAGCCGTAGCCGGTGTTCTAACTGTTGTTGTTGCACCGCTCTTTATTCTAGGGCCACTGCTGCCGGCACTTCTTGTATTCTTCGGTTTTTACCTCATCCTAAAAAGTTAGTGGTTTCAAGTTCACAAATCCATAAATACTTTTCGCGGCTCTTTTGGCAAAGATAATTTCGCTGGAAAAATAGGGAGAAGCTACATCATACCTAATTCATATCGCGCTACTTCACTCATCATGTCGGGTATCCATTGTGGTTCCCAAACCAATTCAACTTTGGCCTTATTTACTTCGGGGATATTTTGAATTTTCTGCTCGACCTCGCCTGGTAGCGTTCCAGCCACAGGGCAGGCCGGCGAGGTCAAGGTCATCAGAACTTCAGCATTATTTTCGTCGTCGATATTCACTTCATAAATCAGACCCAATTCATAAATATTAACTGGAATTTCCGGATCGTAGCAAGTCTGTATAGCGCTGAGAACCTTGTCATGCAATTCTGAATTTTTATCTTCTTTTTTGTCTTCCATTTTTCCTTCTATTCGGTTGAAGTTTTATCTGTTTGACCAAGAGCAGATTTCATGGTATGCCATGCAAGGGTGGCACATTTCACGCGCACGGGGAATTCCCGAACTCCTGCAAACGCGGCCAGTTTTCCAAATTCGGAGTAATCTTCTTCGGAGTCAATATCCGACTTTACCATTTTTTCAAATTCTGCAGCTAATGCCGCCGCTTCATCAATTTTCAGTCCCTTTAAGGCAGAAGTCATCACAGAAGCAGATGCTTTTGAGATAGCACAACCGGATCCTTGAAAACCGATGTCCTGGATGGTGTTCTCTTGAACTTTCATCGCCAGGTTGACTTTATCACCGCAAAGTGGGTTATACCCTTCGGACTGGTGCGTTGGCTCTTCCAGCAATTTAAAATTTTTTGGATTTTTGTTATGATCAAGAATGATTTCCTGATACAAATCCCTTAAATCTTGCTTCATTTAAATAATCTCAAAACACCGTAAATGCCATCAACCAATTGGTCGACTTCTTCTTTTGTATTGTAGAATGCAAATGATGCACGCGAAGTAGCCGGTAAATTAAAACGCTCCATTACAGGCTGCGTGCAATGATGACCGGTGCGGATGGCAATACCATTCTGATCCAGAATTGTGCCAATATCATGTGGATGAATATCGCCGATAACAAAAGAAATAACCGCAGCTTTATGATGCGCTGTGCCGATGATTCTTAGTCCGTCAACACCCTGCAAAACTTTTTGAGCATAATTTAGAAGGCCTTCTTCGTAAGCTGAAATTTTATTGTAACCGATTTTATTGATGTAGTCAATCGCTGCGCCAAGGCCAATTACACCGGCAATATTTGGTGTGCCCGCCTCAAGTTTACTCGGCAAATCGCTGTAGGTGGTTTTTTCAAATGTAACAGTTTTAATCATATCCCCCCCGCCCAGAAAAGGCGCCATATCTTCGAGCAGGTCTTCTTTACCGTACAAAATGCCAACGCCGGTCGGGCCAAACATTTTGTGTCCCGAGAAGCAATAAAAATCGCAATCCAGTTCCTGAACATCTACTTTAGAATGCGGCACAGCCTGCGCGCCGTCAATTAAAACAGGAGCCGAATATTCATGCGCCAAGGTTATAATTTCTTTAACCGGATTAATCGTTCCCAAAGAATTTGATATGTGAACAATTGCCACCAGCTTAGTTTTTTCATTGAGAAGTTTTTTGTATTCATCGAGGATAATATCCCCATTATCATCAATCGGGATGACTCTTAATTTCGCACCGGTTTGCTCACACAATAATTGCCAGGGCACGATATTCGAATGATGTTCGAGATTGGAAACGATGATCTCATCTCCCTCCCGGAAATTAAGCCGGCCATAACCGTGGGCAACCAGATTGATAGCCTCAGTAGTGCCCGAGGTAAAGATAATCTCTTTTTCAGAACCGGCATTGATGAAGTCTTTAACCTTTGTTCTGGTTTCCTCGTAACGCTGAGTGGCAAGTTGCGACAAATAATGTACCCCACGGTGAATGTTTGCATTTTCACCAGTGTAATATGTAGAAATGGTATCGATCACGGATTGAGGTTTTTGACTCGTTGCGGCATTATCGAGATAGACCAACCGCTTACCATGAACGCGTTTCCGCAGGATAGGGAAATCTTCCCGGATTTCCTCAACGTCAAAAACATCTATCGGGCAAAATATATCTTCGGCCAAAGTTTTTCTTTCAGCAACTTCCATTTTACCGCTTATTCCTTTTCTGTGAATCGTTCGATGACTAAATCATCGAGCTGTTTACGGAGTGACTCGTCTTTGATATTTTCCAATACATCACTCATAAATGCGTGTCGCAACAGAGCATTTGCCATTTCTTTATCAATGCCACGGGCTCGCAAATAAAACAAAGCTTCATCGTCTAACTGACCAATGGTCGCCCCATGCGTACATTTCACATCGTCTGCAAATATTTCTAACTGCGGCTTGGCATTAATAGAGGCATCATCACTTAGCAGTAATGTTTTGTTAGATTGCAATGCATTGGTTTTTTGAGCATCCGGACGCACAATTATTTTGCCGTTAAATACGCCGGTAGATTTATCGTCTAAAATGCCTTTGTATAGTTCATTACTGAAACAATGCGGCATGGCATGATCGACAAATGTATGATTATCAATAAGCTGCGTCCCCGTACCCAGAAAAAATCCGTAAAGATGCGTTTCACAATTTTCGTTGTTCAACACCACGTTTATATTATTTCTAACCAGCTTTCCACCAAGATCAATACATGTCGCGGAATAGTTACTGCTCGCTTCCTGATGAATTTGAACGTTAGAAATATGGTAAGATTTTTTGCTCTCATCCTGCACTTTGAGATGATCTATAAAAGCATTTTCTGCTAAAACCACCTCGCTGACAGAGTTCCTGAAATATTCTTCTTCAGATTGTGCATAGAAGGTTTCAATAATTTTGACCGAGCTATGTTTCCCAACAACAAACAAGTTTCTTGGATGAGAAACAAAAGCGCCGTCACTTAAATGAAGAATATGAATCGTTTGTTCAACCGTCGTGTTATCCGGCACAAAAATGAAAATTCCATTTTCAACAAAAGCTGTGTTGAGCGCGATAAACGACTCATCTTTAAATTTTGAGTACTTGCCAAGATAGGTGTTTAACAGGTCTGCATGGTTCTTAAAGGCATCCTGAAAATCCGTAACAATAACACCATCCTGCTTGAACTCATCTGAAAACCCGGGTATTACTTGACCGTTGACTTGAGTAATAACGCAGGCGTCAACATCCTCGAAAGTCAGCTGTTTTATTAAGTCCGGTGAAACTGATGGCGTTCCATCTGCAAGATTATATTTGTGCTTTAGGATTGGTGAGACGTTGGTGTATTTCCAATCTTCATTTTTGGTGGTTGGGAAACCCAGCTCTGAGAAAGAAGTTATAGCCCCTCTTCTTACTCGTTCAAAAGCGGTTTTCCCACTGCCATTCAAAGTACTCTCAAATGTTTTGAAATTTGATAAATACCAATTTTTTATATCGTTATCCATTGCTTCCTTTGACATTCTTAGAATTTCTATTTTTAAAATTTATGCAACTGCACTCATTTCTTCTTTAATCCAGTCATAACCCTTTTCTTCAAGCTCAAACGCGAGCTCTTTCCCACCGGATTTTACGATTCTGCCATCGATGAGCACATGAACAAAATCAGGTACAATATAATTCAACAAACGCTGGTAATGCGTCACGACGATAGTTGCAGTGTCCTTTGTTTTCAACATATTCACACCGTCAGAAACAATCTTCAGAGCATCGATGTCAAGGCCGGAGTCTGTTTCATCCAAAATCGATAATTTTGGCTCAAGAATGGCCATTTGAAAAATCTCGTTTCGCTTCTTTTCTCCACCCGAGAATCCCACATTTAATGAGCGGCTCAAAAACTTTTCATCCATCTTAACCAATTTCAACTTTTCCCGAACCAACCCAAAAAACTCCATCGCATCCAATGCTTCCAGCCCTTTTGCTTCACGCATTTGATTCAACGCCATTTTCAGAAAATTAGACATGCTTACTCCGGGAATTTCAACCGGGTACTGAAAAGCCAGAAAAACACCTTCATGGGCACGTTCCTCCGGAGCCATATCCAGTAAATCTTTGCCCAAATACTCGACACTGCCACTTAATACTTCGTACTCTTCACGGCCGGCAAGAATGTTAGCAAGCGTACTTTTACCGCCACCATTCGGCCCCATAATGGCATGTACTTCGCCAGGGTTAACCTCAAGATTCACACCCCTCAGAATTTGATTTCCACCTATTGCTGCTTCTAAATTTTTTATCTTCAACATCTTAACTTCGTTCTCCTAAAAATTATTTGACTACTAAGTTCTGCAAAATAATTAGTTTCAACATTATCATGGTTCGACTCCGCTCACCATAAAGCTGAGCATTATTATTTAACAATTTGCACGACTCTTCACTCTGAGCGGAGTCGAAGAGTCAAGCGGATTAAGACTATTTTTATTTTAGCCCACACTACCCTCAAGGCTGATAGCCAAAAGCTTCTGCGCTTCAACCGCAAACTCCATTGGCAATTCCTTAAAAACTTCCTTGCAATAGCCATTCACAATAAGGCTGACTGCATTTTCAGTGTCGATTCCTCTTTGATTACAATAGAATATTTGATCTTCGCCGATTTTTGTAGTGGTCGCTTCGTGTTCGACCTTGGCGTTTTTATTATGAATTTCAAGATAAGGGAAAGTATGCGCTCCGCATTTATCACCAATTAACAGCGAGTCACATTGTGAAAAATTACGGGCATTATCGGCATTTTTAGTAACACGTACTAAACCCCGATAAGAATTATGACTTTTACCGGCAGAAATACCTTTCGAAACAATCGTGCTCTTTGTATTTTTTCCCAGGTGAATCATTTTGGTGCCGGTATCCGCTTGTTGCAAATTATTTGTTAATGCCACGGAATAAAACTCACCCACTGAATTATCGCCTTTTAAAATCACGCCGGGATATTTCCAGGTTATGGCCGAACCGGTCTCAACCTGGGTCCAGGAAATTTTGGAATTTTCACCATGACATATACCACGCTTGGTCACAAAATTGTAGATACCGCCCACACCATTTTCATCGCCGGGATACCAGTTCTGCACAGTTGAATATTTTACTGTTGCGTCTTTATGAGCCACAATTTCAACCACTGCAGCATGCAACTGATTCTCATCGCGCATTGGGGCAGTGCAACCTTCAAGGTAGCTTACAGAAGCGCCTTCATCCGCGATGATCAGCGTTCTCTCAAACTGACCGGTGTTAGCTGCGTTGATTCGAAAATAGGTTGAAAGCTCCATGGGGCAACGCACACCTTTGGGGATATAACAAAAAGAGCCGTCACTAAAAACAGCTGAATTCAGCGCAGCGTAAAAATTATCTGTATAAGGCACGACTGACCCAACATATTTTTTTACCAGGTCAGGGTGGTTTTTAACGGCCTCGGAAAAAGAACAAAAAATAATGCCGTGTTTACTCAATTCCTCTTTAAAGGTCGTGGCTACTGACACACTATCAATTACTGCATCGACAGCAACACCGGAAAGACGTTTCTGTTCATCGATTGAAATCCCAAGCTTGTCAAAGGTTTCCCGAATTTTTGGATCGACTTCATCCAGACTCTTGAGTTCTTTTTGCTTTTTGGGTTCTGCATAATAATAGGCATCCTGAAAATCGATATCCGGATATTTGACATTAGGCCACTTTGGCTCCGTTAAAGTAAGCCAGTGCTTATAAGCCTTCAGGCGCCATTCTAGCATAAATTCAGGCTCGTCTTTTTTAGAGGAAATGAGACGGACAATATCTTCACTCAAACCCTTTGGCGCAAGCTCAGTTTCGATGTCACTTGTAAAGCCCCACTTATACTCGCTATTAGTAAACTCTTCTATTGTTTCTTGTTCTGTACTCATTAAAGCTCCTGTTTTTTCCTCACTTTGAATGGCTATCCCGAAAAACACATTTTCACCCTGAGCGGAGTCAAAGGATGATTGAAATTCTTAAAAAACAACATGATTCAACTCCGCTCAGCATGAAAAGCATTAAACCCCAAAACTACTGCCACAACCGCACGTTCGCTGCGCATTGGGATTGATAAAATTAAACCCCGTGCCCATTAAGCCATCAGAAAAGTCGATTTCAGTACCTTTCAAATAAATGGCACTTTTAGGATCCATAAAAACCTTCACGCCATCAAATTCAAAAGTCTTATCATCCGGGCGCGACTCTTTTACAAAATCCAAAACATAAGAAAGGCCGGAACAGCCGCCTCCTTTTATGCCCACACGTAAGCCGGTGATTCCTTCTTTTTGATCTTCTGCCATTATTGTTTTGACTTGTTTGATTGCTTTAGAAGTCATTGATATCATGCATAACTCCGATTTTAATGCCAAACCACTTTTTGAATTTCAATTTCATTATTTATATCTGCCAGTGAAATGCCAGTCAGGAAGAGTTTAAATTGTTGTTGGATTACTTTGAAAGGCTCGCTTATATTACAATTTAATAGCTGAACACAATCACACTCGTCTTCGGACGCACAATCAACCAAACCTACAGGCCCTTCAATACATTCAATAATTTCACTCAGGGAAATATTTTCACCAAATTTTGCCAATTCGTACCCACCACGTGCACCCTGTGAGGACTGAATTATATCAGATTTTACCAGCTGTTGTAAAATTTTAGCCATAACTTCAGATGGAATATTATAAGCACTCGCGATTTCTTTTGCCCTGGTTACCTGCCCGGCAGGTTGGTTGAGCATGTGCTTTAACGCGATAATTCCATACTCAGATTTCTTTGATAGTTTTAACATAAATTCACAAATACGACCATTTTAGTCGGGTTTAATATATTGAACCAAAAATTGATTGTCAAGATTTTTTTATGGAAAATTTTCTATATATTAACCCTTTTAAAATCAGCTAATTACAACAAAAAAAGGGACAATCCATTTAAAGAATTGTCCCTTTTAGAAAACTATTTAAGAAACAGGTCAGACTTCAGCAGTCTCTAGCTCTACCTGTCGTGATTTTCTCTTGGGCTCTTTTTCGCTGCCATCCGGAAGGAGTATTACAAACGTACCAATCGTAATAATTAAACCTGAAAGCCAGACCAAATTAACCAGTGGATTAATGTAAACTTTAAAAACACAACTTTTGTCATCGTTTGGTTGTGCCAATACGACGTAAAGGTCTTCCATTAAAGTTGAGCGCAAAACAACTTCTGTTGTCGGCTGTTCCTGAGCTTTATAATAATGGCGGTTTGGATACATGGTTTTAACAAACTCACCATCTTTATAAACGTCCATTTCGGCTTGCCATACAAATTTGTTAGGATCTTCAAGCGTCTTTATGTCTTTGTATTCCAAGCGATAACCGCGTACTTGCATAGACTCACCCATTTGCAGGTGGCCTTCTTTTTCAATATCAAACGCCTTACCGGTGAAACCAACGAACATTACAACCATACCAAAATGCACAACATAACCACCGTACCTGCGTTTGTTTCTTTCAAACAATCGATACATCGCTAAGAAATATGCTTCTGCGTTTGTTTTCATTCTTGCCCGGGCGCCGCGATGAAATTCCGCTATAATTGTTGCGGTTACAAAAATAGAAAGTGTAAATGAAACCAAAGCATAAAAATGCCGAATGCCGGCCACGAGCATGATTACCAACCCAACCAACGAAACAATTACGGGTAACATAAACATCTTTTTCAACAAATTAGTTGAAGTCTTACGCCAGGCTAATAAAGGACCAATGCCGGTAAGCAGTAATAAAAATAGACCAATGGGCACTGTTACAGTGTTAAAAAATGGGGCAGCAACAGTTATCTTCACACCACGCAGTGCTTCTGTTACCATCGGAAAAACTGTTCCCCAAAACACCGCAAACAACGCACCGAGAAAAACAAGATTATTCATTAAAAATGACGACTCACGCGAGACCACCGACTCAAACTGGTGTTTGGTTTTAAGCTGCGGCAAACGAGTTAATAACAGATATAGAGAACCAACAATAATCAATGCCAGGTAACTAATAAACCAGATCCCAATATCTGAGCGCGCGAAAGAGTGGACAGAAGAAATTACGCCACTACGGGTGAGAAATGTTCCAAAAATGCAAAGCGTGTAGGCCAGCAGAATCAAAACCATGTTCCAGACACGCAGCATATTCTTTTTTTCCTGAATCATGGTAGAATGGATGAAGGCAGTGGCCACAAGCCACGGCATAAGAGAGGAGTTCTCTACAGGATCCCACGCCCAGTACCCACCCCAACCTAATTCCATGTAAGCCCATTTTCCTCCGAGCAACATACCGATTCCAAGAAAAAACCAAGGCACAAGGGTCCACCGACGGACGGTCTTCAACCATTGTGAATCAAGTTTTCCGGTGATTAGTGAAGCTATAGCAAATGCAAAAGGAATACTAAACCCGACAAATCCCAAATACAAAATTGGCGGGTGAATTGCCATTGCGGGATGCTGTAGCAACGGGTTGAGTCCCCTTCCATCTCTTGCAGTAAATGCAATTGCATTTAAGGGCTGGGTAAGTGAGGAAATTATGTTACCATCGGCCAATTGCCAGAGTTTTTCAAAAGGTTGAGAAACAAACAGGCTCAGCAAAATAAAAAACATTGAACCG
>JAJDAE010000361.1 GCA_029262035.1 Candidatus Zhuqueibacterota bacterium | reverse complement strand
AGCAAACCAAACCTGGGGCTGGCTATTTTATATTTTGTTAAATGCGCTTTTGTTTTGTCTTTGGATGCCGGCGGCGTTATTGGGAAGTATGGCCGGCGCGATATTCGGGCTAACCTGGGGCAGTATTCTCTTCGTTTTTTCCTGCATGCTGGCATGTTTGTTTGCTTTTTATTTAACCAGAGTTTTTCTTTTCAATAAAATTCAGCAGAAGATTCAAGCGACTCCCAAACTTGAAAGCCTGCAAACGGCGGTTGAAAATGAAGGGATGTTGCTGCTTTGTTTGATCCGGTTCCTGCCAATTCATGCCACAGTCCTCAATCTGTTATTGGCTGTAACGCGGGTAAATTTGCGGCAATTCTTGTTTTCCAGCGCGTGCATGATTCCGGAATGGCTTGCTTATATTTATTTGGGCGCTGCCGCTGCGGAAACAGAAAGACTGGGTCTGACAAGCGAGCCATCGATGATAAACAATATTCTCAAAGTAACAACTTTTATTCTGGTGGTTATTGCAATTTCGTACGCCAGCAAAGTCGCACAAAAATCACTACAAACCGGTAGAACTAAGGCCAAGATTTAACATGGCTTGGTTTTCGCCAAATCAAAATACTCGTCCGTAGATTATCTTATATTCTTATTGACATTGATGTCGAATGTATTAGTTTAATCTTTTTGAAAAAAAGACCGATACAAATTCTATTAGTTTTACATAAAATAGTACCTTAAATGGATTTAACTTGCCCACTCAAAATTTTGCAAATCAATAGTTTTAATTTAAAAGAATGGAGTAACGTATGAAGATTTCGATCGTCGGTACCGGCTATGTTGGCCTGGTCGCAGGAACATGTTTTGCGGATACCGGTAACGAGGTTACCTGTGTAGATATTGATGAAAAGAAAGTCAAAGACCTAAACAAAGGAGTTATACCGATTTATGAGCCGGGGCTTTCGGATATGGTGCGTCGCAATGTTGCCGAGGACCGCTTATTTTTCACCACGGATATTAAAACAGCAGTTGAGCAAAGTGAAATTATTTTCATCGCTGTTGGTACACCGCCTGATGAAGATGGAGCTGCGGATCTGAAATATGTCCTTGCTGTGGCAAGAGATATTGGCAAGAATATGAACGGCTTTAAAGTTGTGGTGGATAAGAGTACCGTGCCGGTTGGTACTGCCGAAAAAGTTGAAGCAGAAATCAAGAAACACACCGACCATAAGTTTGCTGTGGTTTCTAACCCGGAGTTCTTGAAAGAGGGTGCAGCGATCGACGACTTTTTGAGACCGGATCGAGTAGTAATTGGCACCAATAATAAACAAGCTGAAGAGCTTATGCAAAAGTTATACAAACCGTTCGTACGGTCGGGTAAGCCAATTATTGTAATGGATCGCCGCAGCGCCGAGTTAACCAAATATGCTGCAAACTCATTGCTGGCTACCAAAATTTCCTTTATCAATGATATTGCCAATCTGTGCGATATTTTGGGCGCGGATGTTGAAAGGGTCAAACGTGGCATCGGCACCGACAGCCGAATCGGCCCCCGGTTTATTTATCCGGGCACCGGTTATGGCGGTTCATGTTTTCCTAAAGATGTGCAGGCAATTATAAAAACTGCCAGCGAAAATGATTATTCTCTTGATGTAATTAAGGCAGTTGAAGAAGTTAATGAAAAACAAAAGACTGTTTTGATGAACAAAGTCACCAAGTTTTTTGGCGATGATTTATCAGGCAAAACATTTGCCATGTGGGGGCTTGCTTTTAAGCCGAAAACCGATGATATGCGCGAAGCGCCCGCAGTTTCCATGATTAATCAGTTGACAGCCAAAGGCGCTAAAGTCAAGGCACATGATCCGGAGGCTTTGAAAGAAGCGGGTCGTATATTTGGTGGACGCGTAAACGAGGAACTCTTCCTTCACTCTAAACGATATGAAGCGGTTGAAGGCGCAGACGCCCTGATTATTATGACCGAGTGGAATGCTTTCAGAGAGCCTGATTTTCATTTAATCAAAGAATCTCTGAAAGTGCCTGTTATTTTTGATGGCCGCAACCTTTATGAACCCAATAGGTTAAAAGAAATTGGCATCAGCTATTTTTCAATTGGTCGGCCGGGGGTTGATCTCAGCTAAAAACTGAAAAATTACGAATAGATTTTTCTGCGGGAATATTTTAACTATTTTTGAAGTATTAATAGTTAAATAGTCCCGCTTTTTTTTTGCTTAGATTCAGGAGTCTATCGTGCTGTCTTTTAAAAATAAATTGTTCCCCAAATATGTATCTGCCCAAAACGCCCTTGGAATATCTATAATGCTGCATTTATTTATTACCGCCGCATTTGGTACCTATTGGGTGGGTTCCATTGAAAACCGCGATCTAAATCATGTCGATGACATTGTACTAAACCTCGAAACCATAAAATTCAAGCCAGAATTTTCACACGGCAGTAGCTCTGAGTACGGAAAATCCAACAGCGAAGCTGAGAAGAAAAGTGGTAAAGCAAGCAACCTTGTAAAAGGAAACATGAATCGGGACGCAATTTTAAAAGCATCGCTTGCAAGCATGGAAGATTTTATAAAGCCGTTTAGATTTGTAACCCAAACAATAGTCTCCGATTCTACCGGGGGATTTTCAATTGTTGATGGCGATATGCCGGGAAGCCAACTCGATTCATACGGTACGAAAAAAGGAGAGGGCGCCGGTCACGGCGGTGGTATCAGAGTCAGAGTAGGTGGTTATGGCGGTCTTTGTGCACCCACCGGCGGCCGCTAAACCTTTTTGCAAAGCCATTATAGAATAGCTGTCTCAACATATTTCTTTCTTACAAATTTGTAGAATTATCACCACACTTGCAGTTTCCTTTCACGCTTTGGCGTGAATATGTTTGAATTAAAGTCTCCCATCTAAAATACTATAAATTAACGACTTAAATTTGTTCTTTTGCATTCTTCAAGCTTTGGCCTGATACTTGTATTACCAACTGCGAACATGAAAATAAAACAAAGACCGGTTTTTAACTATTTACATTTAACTTAAAAGGAACAGTATCATGAAGAACCTAAAACTCATATTAATAATAGCAACTTTTGGGGCATTGGCTCTGACCGCCTGCTCATCGAGCGATAGTAACCCAACAGCGCCAATAGATAATGAAAAACCAAGTGAAGACGCACAAACAACGGGTAAAGCCGGAATCAGTGTCTATCAGAATATCGCATCCCTTAAACAAATAGATAACTTTGCTGGCGGCCAAAGCAATATTGTGGATATCGATATTCCCGAATTTGAGACTGAAGGTGCGGCTGCACAGTTGTCCAAAAGGATCACTTTGAAGGCATTGAATACAATCAAGCGTCATCCGAATATTTATAAAACAGCACAAGGCATTGCCGCTGATTCGGTTATTTTTGATGTGACCGAACTTGATTCGGCAACAGGTTTTACCAACCGCGTCAGTCTGCTCTATGATTCAGAAACCGGACGTGCACGTTTTTTTGTGGTCACATTTGATTATCCTGCAGGGCACGCGTTAGCTTATGATTCCACTGAAATTAGAGCCGACCTGAATAGCACTTTGCTAGACGATTCCGATGATGTACTGCTCTCACTGAAAAATTTAAAGAAATATCAGGAAGGTCAGCTTATACTGCAGGAAGAAGGCAGCTTCATTCCCGATGCTTACCCTGTTGGCACAGAACCCGATGGCGGCATTCTGAGCACCAAAGTGCTTTATTCAAATGCCAGTTTTATCACCAGCACGGAAGCCACTTTTGAGAGTCATCAGGGTACCGGCGGTAGTTTTACCAAAACCTCTGTCTTTACGGATGAAACCCGACATGTTGAATCGGCTACATTTAATGAAGATGGCACCGGCACGGTAAGCGAAATCAAACGCGACGGTACGACCATTGACGGGACTTTTGACAGCCCTGAACTTGATAACCAGGGCAGTTATTCCGTAACCACAACTTACCCGGCCAGCCATGATCCTGCCAAGGTAGAAGAAAGCGGAGAGTTCACCATAAATCCACCGGATTCCATAATATCCGGAACCTTCGAGCGCAAAGTTACCAAGTTAGACGGCACTGTTGAGGAAGAAAGCGCCTCCATTCAGCAAAACCGCATCGGCGATGTTTTAACGACTACCCTGACTGTACAAAACGCCGATGGTAGTCATGGCTTTCTCACTGTAACCAAAACGCCTGATGTTGAAAATGTAACCGGCGAGTGGGTTAATCAGGATTTGACTTTCGCACAATTCACAGCTCAGGTTTACTCGGATGAAAGCACGCATCTTGAGTTCAAGCTCTACGCCTCCGAAGAAGCGTTTGAAAATGCTGCCGACCCGCTTAACACCGCAGTTTTTGATTTTTATCCGGATGGTTCGGGAAGCGGCGTGGTAACTGAAGGCGCGGATACTTACGACGTGACAATTCACCCGGATGGTTCCGTAACTTTCGTAAAACGCACTTAATATTTTTGGAAGTTTTACTATGCCCCCGGTTAATTTTTCGCCGGGGGTATTTTATTTGAAATAAACCACATGAAATGCTTGCACTTCTTTATCAATTCAGTTAAATTTTGTCTTAATCATTTAAACACCGGTTCCTTTTTGTTGAGAATGAATTACAGCGTTTTTTTTGTTAAATTTCTCTCGCGTGCCTTAGTGTTGGTGGCTATCGTTTTTGGCTTTTCTTCACAAATTGTGTTCAGCCAAACAACAGGACCGCAAAAACGGCAGCTTACACTCGAAAGCATCGAAGTGGTGGGGAATACCAAAACCAGTTCCAGTGTGATTATTCGTCAGCTCAATATCCGTCCTGGGGAACCATTCACAATCAACACAATTGAAGAGAGCACGCAGCATTTAAGAGGAACAAATTTTTTTAAGAGTGTCGATGTTTACTCTCGTCCCGGTTCTGAAAAGGGCAAGGTTATATTAATTGTTGAAGTAAAAGAAAGACTCTGGCCGTATTTTCAATTTGAGGGCGGACATAATGATATCGACGGCTGGTTTCTCGTTCCGGCGAGTCTTCGTTTCGACAATCTTTTTGGCCGTGGCAGTCGCTTTGGCTTGCAATGGCGCCTTGGCGATCATATTTCCAAACTCTCCCTGAGATATAAGAATAGTTTTAATAACAATAGTTTACTCGCCGACATTCAACTTTTTACATCCGAAAGATCCTTTGTTCATTTTTTTGAAAACAACAATAATAGCACCACACAAAATGTGCGTTCCGGTGGACTGGATCTCAAAATCAGCGGTCTGTCTGGTTGGTACAAACATCTCTTTCTATCGTTACGGTCAGAGAATTATGAGCCAGATGATTATGGGCGTGACGTACTGGGCAAACGGGTTCAAGCGGATTTTCTACCAATTGTTATTCAAAAAGATTTAGAGAATAATCAACTAAATGTATTTGGGGTAGGGTTGTTTGCCGATACACGCGATAATTCTTCGTATCCTCAAAGTGGATTTTGGGGGGCATTGGTAGGAGAAATTGTTAACAGCAAAACTGATGAGACGATTCGGTTCCCAAAATTATCTCTGGACGCGAGATTATTTCAACCATTTTTTAAGAAAAATACCGTACTTGCGCTCCACTTGAAAGGTGCCTTTGCCGGTGAGGATGCGCCATTCTACGAACGATTTTATCTTGGGGGCGCAAATTCTCTCCGAGGCTATCAGGATCGCAGGCTAACACCGGTCGGTTGGGGTAACAAGATGTTTCTTGCCACGGCTGAAATACGATTCCCCTTAACAAAGAAGAACTCCCCGAATCACAGATCAAGCGGCGTACTATTTTTTGATGCCGGTGGAAACTGGCAGGAAGACCAGGTGATTTCAGCGGATGATATTTATACTTCTATCGGACTCGGCTTCAGATTAAAGCTACCTGTTGTTGGTACCACAAGAGTTGATTTTGCATTTCCACTCAGAAAAATTGATGACAATTTTTACAAGTTTCATATTTCATTGGGGCATACTTTTTGAGCAAGGTTGCTACAAAATTTATTAAAAGTCTAACGGCTGTCCTCTTGCTTCATTCTGTGCTTTTTGCGCAAAATAAAGCCGAGATGCAGGTTGTGAATATTGCACCCTTTTTGAAAGATAACTTTCTGACTGTTTCTGCAACCTTCAATAATTTATTTTCTCAACGCATTATTGGTACAATTCAAAGCGGTCTGCCATCGATCATTCAAATTGATGTGGGAATTCAAAGCGCCAACAAAAAAAATATCTTCCGAAAACGAATCGTTCGTCGAATTTCATATAATGTTTGGGAAGAAAAATACGCCATTACGTTTCGTGATTCAATATTTATTTCCACGGATTTGGATACTATAAAAAAGAAAAGTGAGCAGTTAGATGGGCTATCAATTGTTGCTCTCAGCGATCTTAACCCCAATGAAAATTACTCGATTCGAATGCGCGTTGGCATTATCCCAATTTCCACCAAGCAGACTGAAAAAGTTGCGGACTGGCTATTAGCTCCAAATCAAACAGAAGAGGACATGGCGGCGGAAAACAGGTCAAGCGGCTTTGAATTGAATATCAGTAAACTGGTTTCTTTTTTTGTGAGTAACCAGAAAAAATCGGGTCACGCCTCCGGGTGGTCATCCTCCGGAAAGTTCTCCATCAAAGATCTAACACAATGAAACGTATCAGAACAAAGCTGATATTTTCTTTGTTAATTGTCACCCTGCTGCCAATTTACCCGGTTTATTATCTCGTTAAAAATCTACTTCGCCAAAGCATTGAGATTGGTTACAATGAAAATGTTGAAGCGGCTCTGGAATCGGCGTCCTCCATCTCGAAAGAACTATATGTGGTCTATAAAAAAAATACGCTAACATTATGCGCTGAAATTGCCAAAGCACAAAAAGGTTCCGAACTGATACTGAGTTCGGCAGTCCAATCCAGGCTCGAAGAGATTTCCGGTTATGCAATTTATCGCTACAGCGCAAGTGGGAAAATTTTAAGAACGATATTTTCTGATAGTTCAGGCAGCTTTCCCCCGCTTTACCAAAACATGATAAAGCCGGCGCTTAAAGATAACAGAACCAAAATTTTAGAAGGAATAGCTGACAGCCGGTTTATCGCTGCGTTTGCACCTGCCCAACGAAACGGTGGCGTTGTTTTAATGCGGGAGGTTCCAAAGCAATTTACCCAAAATGCCGAGCCCATTTTAAATGTACTGCAAATGTTTAAAACTCTTGATTTCTTCGCCATTGACTCCGGGTTTGTGCTCTCCTTTTTTGTAATCTACGCGCCTTTTGCCTTGCTTTCTGTTTTAATTGGAGTCTATCTGTCCAGGCGAATTACTACGCCGCTCGATGAGTTGGTACGCAGCACCAGCATTGTGGCTGCAGGAGATTGGGAGCACAGAATAGAAATAAAAACCCGTGATGAAATTGGAGAACTTGTAAATTCTTTCAACGAAATGCTCCAATCACTTAAGCAGCAACAGCAGCAAGTTGTCTCTCTGGAAAAAATGGCTGCCTGGCGGGAAATGGCGCGCATCCTCGCCCACGAGATTAAAAATCCGCTGACGCCAATTCAGTTAACGGTTCAACAAATTAAGGATCAATACAAAGGTGATGATCCGGATTATAAAAATTTGGTTGATGAATGTTCCGACATTATTAACTCGGAAATTGAAACTCTTAGAAAAATGGCACGTGAGTTTTCCGATTTTGCCAGGATGCCGGCGCTAAATTTGATAACTGGAAATTTCAATGATCTGGTGCGGGAAACCGTTAAGATTTATCCCGGTAATAACATAAAAACTGGTCTCGATGCTGCGCTGCCTGATGCTCAGTTTGACTCTGAGAAAATGCGGCGAGTTCTGATCAACCTGATTGAAAACAGCATTGATAGTATTCGTGAGAAAGGAGCTGGCGGCATTCAGTTGAAGACCTCCCTGGTTGAGGGCAGGCTGATTTTGGAGTATTCCGATACCGGCAACGGCATCCCCGAAGAAATTCAGGATAAAATATTTGAACCCTATTTCTCAACCAAATCCAGCGGCATGGGGTTGGGCATGGCGATTGTGAAAAAAATTATTGAGGAGCATGGCGGGGCAATAGCCCTTAAAAGCGAACCCGGTGAATATGCCATTTTTAAAATTGAGTTTCCCTTGGAAGAAGTTGCGATAAATGGTTGAGCAGGAAACACAAAATTATATTGCAATTATTTTCAGATAAGTTTGGTTTAAAACACTAGAAACAAGGTCGTAAATTTAAACATGGAAACGAAATGCCAAACCTAAAAAATTATATTAGCGTAAATTCGCGTCTATTCGCGGTTGTTCTTACTTTACCATATTTTCATTTTGTTCAATCTCCTTCATTTGCACAACCAAAAGATAATGCTGATAGCTTTGCGGTCGTTGAGTTATTTACATCCGAAGGGTGCTCCAGTTGCCCGCCCGCAGATAAGGTGCTGAGCGGACTTATCAAAGAAGCACGCGACAAAGGCCTGAATATTTACGGCCTGTCATTTCACGTAGATTATTGGGATTATATCGGTTGGAAAGATCCCTATTCAAATAAAAAATATTCTGAGCGGCAGTTCCAATATTCACGAGCTTTTAAAAATAACCGGAAATATACCCCACAAATGATCGTGAACGGGCAGAAAGAGTTTGTAGGTTCCAATCAAAGTGAAGCCGAGAATAGTGTGCAAGACGCGCTTGCAAAAACTGCATCTGTGAAAATTATTTTGCAGTCAAAGCTTGCCGATAATCAGTTGCAGTTGGATTATTCTGTCGCCGGGTTGGCAAAAAATACCATCATTAATATTGCTTTGGTTGAAAGCGATTTGGTACAAGATGTCAGCCGTGGCGAAAATAGAGGCAGATTATTGAAACATGACAATGTGGTGCGCGATTTTCAGGTTTTTCAAAGGACAAAAGGTAAGGCTGTTTTTGATTTAAGTGATGTTGAAAGCAGCAATGCCGGGGTTATTGTTTATGTTCAGGATGCGGCTTCTATGAAGATTCTTGGAGCAAGGAGGATTTACTTGAGCGAGGTCCAATAGTTATTTCATCTACCTCTTAATCAAAAATTTACCCAAAATTGGAATGTTGTCTCCCTGTTGCAAGTTGTCGAAAACTCTTTACTCATTTCAAGCCAGAGTTCGTTGTTACCTGCTCGCGAGGATTTACTCTCCGCGCTAGTCCCACCACGGAATCCCTTGCGGAACTATTGAATTGGGGATTATATCCCCCAATACAAGCCCCCAACGAGATAAAGCGTTTGTCAAGTGAGCCTAAATCTCCTGCGAGCAGTATACTTTAGGTGCTTTGTAGCGTTTCTGGTTTCGACTCATCGGCAGAGTAAATCTGCCGGCCTTTGCAGAGCAGGATTGACGACCTCGGGCGCTTTAATTTAATATCAATTCCCCTTTTTTTATTTCCTCGAAAGTTTCTCAAAAAACTGCCGATCTAATTTCATTATCCAAGTTTGTAGTTCTTTTTTTATGGAGGTACCATGAAACTCTTTAACAAGAAATCGAGGCATTTGTTATTTATTATAACAATTGTCCTGGTTTTACCATATGTAGCAATGGCGCAACTTTCGCTGGTGTCGTCATCGCCAACACATGGTGCGACCAATGTTGCAACAACTGTGGATTTACAATTCACATTCAGCGCTGCATTAGACACAAATGCAGTATTTGAAATGGGGAATAATGATGGCGGTAATAATTATGAAAATGGACACGAAGATGACAAGTTCTTTATCGGAATTGAAATTTTCCCCGAAGATTCGATCGGTGAGCCGGACAACGTTGTAGTTAGTGAAGATTTAACCACTGTAACCATACAGGGTATTTTATTAACACCAGACACAAGGTTTATGTTTTTTCTAACCGGCGCCAAAGCTGTTAATGGCGACAGTTTAGACAAGCCTTACGTTGTGGTATTTAGCACAGGCTCTGCCCTGCCGACTGGCGCTGTCACAGGCGATGTTACTTTTCCGGATGGAGATCCCGCCGGAGCGGTTGTCGCACTTATGGGCATGGATTTTAAGGGTGACAATTTATCAGGACTTGCTGTGGTAAACTCTCCCTATGAAATTCAATATGTTGAGGATGGTGCTTACTACCCGATCTCGGTAAAAGATACCAATGGTGATAACGAACTCGACCTGATTGATGGCGATGCTTTCGGAATTTATGATCCTAATAATGACGGTGTTGTAGACAGTGTTGTAGTGGCTGGTGATACATTAGAAGCTATAAACATTGACCTGCAGTTCCCCGATAAACAGACTGCCAGAGTACCTTACCCGAACACTGAAACAGCAGCTGCAGCCTGGGCATCAGATGCAGCTTTGATTTCCGTGCATTCTGAAAATATTGATCCGGAAGGTGAAAGCTACGCATGGCACTTCATGTACTATTCATCCACACTAGATGATTTTCTGAATTTTATGGCTGTTGGTGATGGATTAATTCCCATGAAACCAAATTTTGAAGATAAACACGATGAAAACAATAATGGTGAAGGCGAGGAAGGGCCGCATTTTCCACCTAAAAATCCATTACCAGAGGCATGGATTGATAGTGACAGTGTCGCATTTATTGCGGAAACAAATGGTGGCAGCGATTTCAGAGCAAACAATCTGGAGGTCGAAATTTATGCAGATTTAGGTACTTTCGTTGAGCACGATAGCATTCCACCGGATAGTGGTGGCGGGGTAAAATCTTTCGATGAACTTTTTGAAGCAAGAAAGAATGCATACTTTGCAGAATTAGCAAAAAGTATTGAACTCGAAGAACCGATCGCAGTGTGGTTTTTCTTCTATCGCACAGATAAGTTTGGTGATTTTTTTGAAATTGGTATTGATGCGGTTACGGGAGAGGTTTTACATACAGCGCAACCCAACACAGCGCATGAAAGGCTCCCGCTCGCAAATGATAAAGCTACCGAATGGGCCTCTGATGCCGAACTCATATTTGTTGGAACACATCATATTGGTCCGGAAGGCCGTGCTGTTGAGTGGCAATTTGAGTATTATTCTGCTAACAACAACGCAAGGCTATTTGTGGGAACTCATGGTGCGGAAGTCCACGCAAAAGATGAACCGGAGCCTGGGAGACCGTATAATTCGGAGTTACCGGAAGGATGGATAGATAGTGATGCGGCAAGTGATGTGGCAGAAGCCAACAGTGAGAATTTCCGTGATGAATTCAGGGAGCATTGGGTGCGTGCCTGGTTACAAACAAACCCGGTTAATAACCAAACAAGCTGGTGGTTCGAATACAATGCTAACCATAATGGGCATGGTGAAAATAACAGGAGAACGGTTGCTATTGATGCACTCACGGGAGATTTACTGGAAGCTTTCGGCCCGTTAACACTGGAGTCTTCATCTCCTGCAGATGGTGAAGTAAATGTTCAAACCACTACGGATTTTACATTTACTTTTAGTGCGCCTATCGACACTTTCCACAAATTCATTGATGAGCATTTTATAGAATTCGAACTCTTTCCGATTAAGGCAGCGGGTAGACCAACGGGTATCGAAACAAGTGAAGATTTAAAAACAGTAACCCTTGAAGGTCTAACCTTAGGCGAAAATACTCGTTACTTCGGACTTTTAAGCGGTGCTGAAAGCGTTCACAGGCAATTTCTCGAGCATCCTTATGTAATAAATTTTACTACCGGTGATACTTTACCACCGGCATCAATATCTGGTGATGTTAGCGCTGAGGAGGAATGGAGACATACTCCGGGGACATTTGTCATGCTTTTCAATGATGGACTTTTCCCAGGCAACCTGGTAGGTTTAGGTATTGCAAATTCCCCGTATGAGATTAAAAATGTGGCCGACGGAAAATACTTGCCGGTGGCTTTTAATCCAAATGATTGGCGCGGACCTTTGATTGGCTACCCTGATCCCGACAAGGATGGTGTGCCTGATTCCGTAACAATAGCCAATGGCACAAGCATTGAAGATATTGATATTGTACTAAGGGAGCCCCCAAAACAAACAGCTCAGGTACAGTTTGATTTGGTTGAACAAACTGCACAAAATTGGGCTGCCGATGCAAGATTTGTGGGAGTAGGTTCAGGTTTTGTCGGACCTGACGGCGACGCTTTTGAGTGGGTTTACCTGTTCTATTCGGAATCATTGGACGATTTCACCGCTTATGGCGCGTTTGCAAACATCATTTTATATGCTGATCCAAAGATGGATTTTCCGGATACTACAGCAATTCCTGAAAACTGGATAGACAGTGACGCTGCAGCCCAGGTTGCTGAGGATAATGGCGGCAGTGAGCTCAGGGACATAAATCCGGATACGTATGTCTTCAGCTTTTTGGAAGCAAGAGAATGGCATACTGATTCCGGTACAGTAGAAATTGATTTTGAAAGCAGCCCGGTGCCAATAATAAAAAATAAAAAATGGCACATTTCTAATGAAATTGAAAAGGCTCTGGAAGATAACGTAGTTGCCGTTTGGATTTTTTCTTACCACACGCCCAATTCACGTGAATCGACAGAATTCGTTATTGATGCAATATCGGGTGAACTGCTGTTTGTAAAAAGCCCTTTCTCTGCGCATGAAGGTCGAGACCGGGCAAATGATGAGGCAACACAATTCTTCAGTGATGCAAAGTTAGTTAACGTTGGTACGCTTTCAATCGGACGTGGCGGACGTGCTCATGAATGGCGTTATACTTACCATTCAGCAACGTTAGATTCATTTTTTGCAATAGTAGTCTTTCCGGGTATGGGCGCTCACATCGAACCATTACATTTTGATATGATTCCACCATCTAAAGAGCCACTGCCGGAACAATGGAAAGACAGTTATGATGTAATGGCAGTTGCAGAACATGAAAGCGACAATTTCATGAACCGGCATCATGATGCTTTTGTTGATGCATTTCTGTCGCGTGGTCTTTTGGCCGACGACACGCTGGCCGTATGGATGGTACGATACATCTCGTTCGCTGATATGGATTCAATTGTTGTATTAATAAATGCCGAAACTGCTGAACTAATTACAAATGTTAAGCAGAATACGGCCGGTAATCTGCCCAAGATATTTGCATTACAACAAAATTATCCGAATCCGTTTAATCCGCAAACAACCATCGAATACCAGTTACCCAAAGCAGGTTTTGTAGAACTCCATATTTTCAATATGCTCGGACAAAGGGTTCGAACACTTATTGAAAAAGACCAGTCCCCGGGGTATTATAAAATTATTTGGGATGGCAAAAACGATATTGGCATTCCGAGCACTTCTGGTATATATATCTTCAGACTGCATACAAAAGAATTCACCCGCACAAAGAAGATGATTTTCTTGAAGTAGAGTTTTTGATCTAACCCAAAAAGCAAATATAACCCTGGCAGAGTTCTAATCTCTGTCAGGGTTTACTTTTGGAAATATTGATAAACCCATCCGTACTCTCATTATTACCGAAACTTAATTGGTACTATTATGAAACGCTTTACTTTATTGCTATTGCTGCTGAACCTTTTGTTGCTCGTGCCAGTGTCTTTTGGACAAACAAAATATTTTGATGATTCCGCCGCAAATTTCATTAGCCATCAGCCACATGAAAAAAAACAGCTTTTGGAAACCGCTTGAATATTTTTAACTCAACTACCTCTTCATAGAATTTCTGCATTTTATCCAGATCATTGACCCGGAATGCAATCTCCCCAAGCGCTTTTACTGCGGTGCGACCTCTGTTCATTTTGTCTGCCTTTTTTATGTTAATACTATCAGGTTTTGAACCCGAGCGCTATCGAAAACTATTACCGTCTGGTTTTTATACCTTTTATGCTGCTAATAAATATTTGTCGCTTTATGGCATGAGGGACCTTGTTCAGACTCGGGGAAAAATCTGTCTAATATCTGATAGAGCTCGAGATCATATTTCATTAACTCTATGCGGGTATTTACGTGATTATGTTTACCATCGGGCTCGGGAACTTCTGCATTAACATTGAACCAATTCTGCACACCCTCTGCAAAATACTCCCATATATCGGTAATTGCATAGGTATCCTTATACTTCCCTTGAGCTATAACAGCATCCAACTGGTTTTGAAGTAATTCATTAAAAGTCGTATCAATCGGCATTATCCCGACTGCATGTATGGTATGAGCAAATTCATGAATTAATATATCTTCGGCGTGATATTTGTCTATTTGGTAACATAATAAATTTTCTTCTGCGCAGGTTGTTAGCGGTGAATCTATTGAACCACCTAAGCCTCGCGCCCTTACATCCCAATTGAGTGTTGTATCATTTTCCAGATGAGCATGTTCTGGAATGTCGGTGGTTCCTTCATATCTTGCCATTATTGCAACTTTGGTATCCCGGCTTGTCATTGATTCAAGAATTTCGTTTGGCAGAGAATCTGTCATGAATTTAATTGTTTTGTAGGCCGCATAAATCGCAGTATCAGGAACTTTGTTTGAACTTATTACATGTATGCCATTGGCACAAGTGTATTTTTTATAGAAAGGATCGAATTTAAAACTTTTAGGTGGTACTGTGATTTCAATTAATTTTTCAATGTCTCTGTTATGTTCTTGTGCAGATATATAGTTGTTGTAGAATACAAAGTAGATTAGAAATATGATAAATATTCTAGACAAGAGATACATATTACTCCTCCTCAATTTTTGTTTTTATTTAACCTGAAAAATTCATAAACCACGAAGGGTACGAGGCTTACGAAGAATACCTGATATCACAAGTTTTCAGGCAACACACTGCTCCGGCTGCAAAGTTCGCTGGACTTCAATGGTACAACCAATCACATGAGTTGACAGTTTCTCAAGTTCCACTTCGTGTTCTCCTGGTTTGAATTTTTTATTGCAGACAACCCACTAATTCTTGCTTAGAAATACTTACTTTATGTAACTAACAGACGCGGTGTCTCTCCAACTTAGAAGGATGTTTTTTGATGAGAATATTCAATTTAAGACTCATTTTATATAAGAATACCCATAATATAATGCAACCACAATTTTGTTGTAAGAGGGGCACTCATGCGCGGATTGTGTCCGTTAAATCGAGGAGACTACTTGCTATTGTTAGATTGATTTTGCTATACATGTTGAATATTCCACTCTCATTATTACCGAAACTTAATTGGTACAATTATAAAACCTGCCGATATATTTGGAAGGAAATTCGGAGCTTCTTCCACTCAGTAATGTTGATAATGCCAAAATATTTAGTTTTGAATCGGGTCGGCTTTCTTTAGGCTATTCTCTTTCTCTGTTATATTTCCGTTGATTAGAAAACAGTAGAACTTTTTGTTTTCTAATATCTCTGTTTATTTTGAAGGAGTACCATCATGAAACGCTTTACTTTATTGCTATTGCTGTTGAACCTTTTGTTGCTCGTGCCAGTGTCTTTTGGGCAAACAGAATATTTTGATGATTCCGACGCAAATCTCATCAAACTTGGCAATGCTATTTATGAAATTGAACTAAAAAAACAAAACGGCAGTCTGGTTTCTATCACGGATAAGTCCGTTGGAATTAATCTCATCCTCGGTTCGTTAGATAATTCACTCTGGCAGACTGTTTTCGAAAATAACACAACATTAGGTGGAAAAGACTTTGCTACCACAGGAGCGGATACCTTCAGCTATGCCTGGGATAGCGCTTCAAAAACGCTACAGTTGAACTATAAGCCGGAGCAATCTGCAAGCGGGCGAGTGACTGCGGAAGTGGCGATCACGATTTCCGAAGAACCTTATTTCGATATGCAAATATCTGTAAATAATCACTCCGGAAAAGTGTTGAGTAAAGTAAAATTCCCGCAAAGATTTAAACTTGATCGAAATCAAATCGATGAGGCGCTAACGCCAGAAAAGCCGGGCACGATCCTGGAATCAGACTTTTTTACATCAGTCTTGCCGGGTAAGGGCGAGTACCTTTCGCCGCACCCGCCGACAGTGGCTGATTATTTGGCCGTGCAGGTACAATCAGGCAATTTAGCGCTTTATACTGTTTGGACTCCGGGACCAATTCGACAGACGGTGGTGGGATTTGAAAATAGCCAGGCAGATACGGTTCTGTTTTTGCATGATTTTGATATGTGGGAAGCAAACGGTACAACGTGGATCAGTCCGCCGGTACGGATTCGGATTTCGCAGGGATTTAAAGAGACGGTACTGGCATATCGCTCAGATAATAAGCTCGATGAGTTCGCTTCAATACAGCAGAAGTTGGGTGATAAATACGACACTGTGCTACAATCACCATTGCTGCATCTAGACCCGATGTGGGTAGACAAAGGATTTTCCAAGTGGCCTGAATTGTTCAAGCGTTTGCCCAGCCCGGCGATTTTAATGCTATCCAATTATTATAGCGGTGGCTTTCATGGGCATCATCCCGATTACGTTCCACCGGATCCGGAATACGGCACAACCGAGGAGCTGCAAGCCGCAATCGAAGCAGCGCATGACATGGGTCTGCTGGTAATGCCAATGACGTTACCCATGTGGTGGCATGAAAATTCACCCACAATTCAAAATTTATCTGTGCCGCTAACAGATGTTGCTCGTCTTGAGTCATTAGGGAATCCCGACTATTTTGCGTGGGAACTCGGCGGCCAATATGACTGGGGTTACTTCGTCAATCCGCGTGCGCCTTATGTTCTGCAACGCCTCGCTACGTATATGGATGAAATAAAACAAACGCTTGGATGCGATTTAATTTATGAGGATGTTATTGGCGCCAGCACAAGTTGGCTTGATTTCAATTCCCACGCACCAAAAATATTCGACACAGAAGGTTGGATAGATCACACCCGCACTTATAGTCACAATCTCCTGATGACAGAAAACGGCTATGATCATCTGGCCGAAACTCAAGTAGGTTTTCTGGGCGGCGGCTGGATTGCCGACTGGCAAACTTTTGATGTACCGCACACACGTGTTTATCCAATGGCCGGATTGCTGATGCACGACAAAGTTTTGTTTTATCATTATTGGGCACATCCCAACACAACTCGCGGGTCTTTGAGCTGGAATCTCACTTTTGGTTACATGCTCAATTTTCCGTTGCAAACAATCGCTTCAGGCTTATATAAACCCATTGGCGATCCCTGGCAAGATATAAATGAAGATTTTCAAAAATATGTAGTTTCCAGATACGCTGATGAACGAATGACCGATTTCGCCGAGTTGTCCGGGGGTGATGTCATTCAAAGTGATTATGAAACGATTACAGTTACAGCCAATAGAAGCTTTTCAACGCCATATACTACAAATGGATACGGATTGCCTCCGGAAGGCGTGCTGGTTACAAGTACGAGCGGTAACCTGATCGCGGGTTCTTTTTTTAGTTATAACAATGAGCAGTTAAGTAGTGGAGATCATTATATTATTGAACAGCGCAATCAGGATAATATTATCGTTCGCCAACCTCTCGGTGAAAGTTCGCCGCTAACACTGAACTATCTTTCAAGTTGGAGCGGAGCTGACCCGATCTGGGTTTTAGCTTACAACAGCCAGAATGAACTCATTGATTTGATTACGCCGTTTCTTGACGACTCTGGGATAACTTTCACATATGAACAGGACCTGCACGGTCAACACATGGCTTTCTATAAAGTTGTTAATACGTCAGCACCACCACAGCCGAATTGGACCACGTTTTTTGATGACAATGATCAGGAAATCATGCTGCTGGGTAACAAAGATTATTACGAAATAAATCTCGGCAAACAAAATGGCGCACTCAATTATATTCTCGATAAAACCACCGGAGATACACTTTGTAGAGGGGTACAATGGTGGCGTCTGTGGCTGGCGAATTTCCCGGAAGCGCCTAACCCGGATGTAGGTCCGGCAACAATGATAGATTACTGGCCGGGCGGGCCCAACGATTTTCAGCATAACTGGGACGCAAACGATCGTACACTGACTCTAAAATATGTGCCTGATTCAACCATTTATACAGAATGGGTTGGGGCAACGGTTACATTCACAGTTTCGGAAAACGCTTATCTTGATATGCAAATTTCCATCGAAAATAACTGGGGATACACCATGCAATCGGTTTCTTTCCCGAACAACTTGCTTTTTGATGTCGTCCATAATGATGCAGCGTATTTACCTGTTTCTTATCCAGGCGTCCGGTTGGATGCCGGTTTTTTTGATGAAGGACGCTCGTTTGAAGGCGAATACCCGGGGCGCTTTAATGCGGATTATTTAGCTCTGCAAAAGGGAAACAGGGTGGTGGCCTTGTATGGGCTATGGCATAATCAACCCATTCGAATGGTAAGAACCGGATTTATTTATGATGACAATCACCATCAGATGAGTAATATATTTGTCGCACGCAAGTACCCGGTTTGGGTTGATGATGGCGACACCTGGAACAGCCCGGTTTTACGTATCCGTTTCGGTGAGTTTGTTGAGGAAACCTTGCAGGCATATCGCACCGACAATAAGCTGGATTTATTTGAGTCTGTGGAAAATAAACTGGGCAGCAAATATGAGACGCTTTTGCAATCCCCGAATTTTTATGTGGAATTCGGTGAAGGCGTTCAACAGCCCTTTGACCAGGTGGCCTCATTTTTAAAAGACATTCCTAATCCGGCTCTGATTACTTTATCCGGTTATAATGAAGGTGGACGTCATGGCCATCACCCGGATTATTTACCGCCGGATCAACAGTGGGGCTCAACTGCTAATTTAACGCAAATGGTCGCAGACCTTCAAAGCCAGGGCAAACTTGTGATGCCAGCTGTACTTCCTGTATGGTGGCATGAAAATTCAGCGACCGTACAAAGTTTAAGCTCGCCAAGTATGGACGATATTGCTCAAATCGGCCCGGAGGGAGCGCCTGTCCATTTTGATATGGAAGGAAATCCGGGCATATTTGTTTCACCAAGTCATCCGTTTGTAAATGACCGGCTTGCGCAAATGGTCAGTCAAATCAAACAGGGCATTGGCGGGGATCTTCTGTTTGAAAGCGGTATTGGGGCTTTCACGTCGGACTATGATTTTAATCCGGCTGCGCAATCGGCGCAGGATTACAACGAAGGCTGGCTTGAACACACCCGAACATTTAAAGATTCTTTGTTAATTGTAGAAGAGGGGTATGACGGTATGGCCGAAGCAGCCGTCGGTTTTACGGGAACACTTTACCAGGATCCGGAACATGGCGAGTCGCCATGGGATTTCGATTTTGGAGAAAACAATTGGGAGCCTTACCCCATTACACCCGTTTTGTATCACGACAAGGTACTCATTTACCCGTTTCCACATAACAGCACCCTCAGTAAACACGCGCTTTCATGGAAGCTTGCCTTTGGCTGTATGCTGGCATTTGAGCCTAACGAAAACGAGCCGGAGTTAGATCCTTCGAATCAATGGGTTAAAATGATTTCCGATTTCCAGAAGTTTGTAATCTCACGAATCGCAGGCCAGCCCATGACCAGTTTCGATAAACCGGCGCCGGGTATCAGCGTAAGCATTTTTGGCGACATGTCCGTGCTAAATAACTGGAATAAATCCGGGTACCCGTTTGAAAAATACGTGGTCGCATCCAGCGGCGCTATTGCCACCAGTTCGGATAACAGGCTTATTGCGGGCATCTTCACAACCTTTAATAATTTGGAGTTAAGCTCAGGCGACCACTACCTGATTGTAGAAACATTTGAAGATAGTATTGTTGTTCGGCATCCGTACGGGGAAAATTCGTCCATTAGCATCGTCCGGCCAACAAGTTGGGAGAAGGTAACAGGAGTAAAAGTAACAGCTTTTACGGAAGTCGGCGAGCACACCATCGACCAGATAGTTGGAGATGACTTTGTTACATTTGATATGAGCCGTGAACTAGAAGGAGAAATGGTCAAATATTTCGAGCTAAGTTATGATGAAACGATTAGTGGGGTTGAAGCTGAACAAACTTTACCAACAAAATATGGACTTTCGCAAAACTATCCTAATCCGTTTAATCCGCAAACAACAATTGCTTATCAATTACCAAAAGCAAGTTTTATCGAGCTGCATATTTATAATTTACTTGGACAAAAAATCCGCACACTGATTGAGAAAGAACAGCCACCGGGATATTACAAAATTGCCTGGGATGGCAAGAGCGACATCGGCCTGCCGGTAACTTCAGGTTTGTACATCTTCCGCTTGTTTACCAAAGAGTTCACGTATACAAAAAAGATGATCTTCCTTAAGTAATATTTTATGCTGTTATAATTATACGAAACCGGTAAGTACAACTCTGACGGGATACTAAATCCTGTCAGAGTTTTTATTTTTGGGAAAAATATGATGGTATGGACTTTTCTATCTAATACTTATATAACTTCTATTATTCACAAACTGGCAAAAATGTGCCTGGCACTTACTCAAAATTATAAAAGCTATTAACCTGAATAATTCATTGCCACCAAGCCACAAAGACAGTAAGGGGACACAAAGATTTAAAAATAAAAGTGTTATGAAAAATTTTGCGCCATAGTAATTGAATTTTAATTTTCAAAACACCTTCTTCCATAACTTTGTGATTTAGAGTCTTCGTGGCAAAATTCATGAATAATGCAGGTTAAATATTTGTTTATTTGCTAACCTTATAAAAATCTACTAAGTGCCAAGCACATCATTTAAACTTTATGAATAATTCAGGATAAGTTTGTAGGATAAGCATGCTGCTTGAGGGTATTAACGGGAAAGATAGCAACGAAATATGCAAGAAATCGCAAAATATCAATTCGCTTATTTATAAAGTTGACTTTCTATAACATTTTTTATTATTTTTTAGTATGGTGGGTTCGATTCGGGCGCCAGAGTGTCATGGGCAATACCTCTATTATTAACCGAAATTGTTCTTCACTGGAATAAGAAATGAAAAAAGTCAAAGTAGAATTGAGTTCGCATTCCTGAGCGAAACAAATCTTGTGTAGCATTCTAACCTGTCTTTCCAGTTGACTCTTTCCAGTAGCGTGACTTTCAGGATTTGTGAGTTTAACTGGCAATTGGTAATATAAAAAAATCAGTGCTTCTCAACCAGAGCCACTGAAAGTCTGGTTAGGAAAGTAAAAAAAGGAAGCAATATCAGTGATTAAGCACCCTAATACCCTATATAGGTTCTTTGACAAAGAAGAATATGCTCAGGCGTTTCTGGATGGGGAAATACGATTTGGGAATATAAAGAGATACAAAGAAATAGAAGGAGACAGAAAAGATGAGTCAGAGGGGAAAGCGTCTTTCTATTGGAACCAAAAAGCCCCATCAGTCACAATTAATAAGAAGAGCTTGAAAATTGTTGAAAACGGAGAGTCAAATCAAAATATTTCTTTCGAAGCAACTTTTCTTAATCCTGTGTATATCCTTTCGACTTCCGAAGAAAGTGTAAATATTGATGAATTGAAGAGAAGATTTGGAGCTTACATTGTTCGAATTAATAAACCGAGTCTTTTTTTAGAACAGCTCAAGAAGACCGACACCAATCATCCAATTGGCACTGTGGAACTAAAGAAGGTGATATACAACAAAAATGGATTAATGGAACCTAATCCGTTACTTCAGGCTCCTTCTGATTATTCTTACATACAAAAACCTGAAGTGTATAAAGTTGAAAAAGAATACAGGTATGTACTTATCTGCAAATTTCAAAAAGGCAGGCTTTACGAGGATTACATTACATTACAAATCAAATACTGTCAAGAAATTTGTCAAAAAATGTGAGGATAATTAGTTGACCCCGCCCCGTTTAGGGAGACACCACCCTAATAAAAACAACGGGCAGTACAAAGCCCGGCGTTCGGTGGTAAGGCAATATTTGCTTGGGGCATTTGTGGTGCGGCAGTCAGTGTGTCAGGGTAGCAGCAATCCTAACTCTGTACTGATGGGCGGTTTGCTTAAATCTGAGTTTTGAGATTTTACAAATTATCTTAATTAAATGACGCTCGGAGCACTGAAATCCATCAGTCCCCTGAGTAAAAAGTTAGGGGTTTAATTGTAGGTACAATTATGAGTCGAAAAACATTGAATATAATTACTGTATTTTTTCTTTTTGTTTTAAGTTTTATATCGTGTTCTGATAAAATCATTGATAATGATCAATCTGGAGATATAGTTCTTATTAATGGAACGAATACAACTATATACTATAAGGCAATTGATGAGGAAACTGTACCAATTATTGATTGGGGTCAATCAAATAATATAGATTTTGAGAATAAATTAGCTCCAAATAAAATTGGATTAATATCTTTCGAGGATGTTTGGGGATATAAGCCAAATAACAATATTATTTTGTATTATTGGCAAATTATAAAAACAGATAATGGAAAATACGAAGTCTCAAATTCTAAGCATGCTTTATTAAAGCACAACCAAAGTGCTCCTATTCTGTTTAAAATACAGTAGTTGAGAATATAGTGAATTCGGATACATAATATAGATGTTAAATTTAAAACAGTTCATCAAATAAACAATCGCCCTGCCCATTTGGGAGACACAGCCACCCATTAAAACAGTGTGCAGTGCAAAACCTGGCGGCAGGCGGTAAGGTAGCGTTTGTTTGGGGCACTTGTGGTGCGGCAGTCATTTTTCTCCGTAGAGCCTAACGTGTCATTCAATCTGACCGTATGGGCGGCGGGCGAATTTTTGAATTTTGAATATTAAAGTAAGTTTTGGTTTAAATAGTAGCGGCGTGGCATTAAACCCATGCGGCTAAATAATAACGCGTTAAAGGCTTATGAATCGACAAAAGAAATCACTTCAATAAATCTATTTCATCAACCTCTTGATCAAAAATTTACCCAAAATTGGAATGTTATCGCCCTGCTGCAAATTGTCGAAAAACTCTTTACCCATTTCACGCCAGAGTTCGTCGTTAATGTCATAAAAAATGTTCGTACCCTCCCGGTCGGTGACAACCAGGTCAGCCGCCCTTAAAAGGGAAAGGTGGTGGCTCACAGTGGTCTGATTCATACCCAGGGTGTCTGAAATTTCTGTTACCCGGCACGAACCTCCTTTGGCCAACAGAAGCATGATTCGCAGCTTGCTCTCCTCACTGATTAGCTTCAGCACTTTAACAGCACGTTTGATGTAGGCCTCGGAG
>JAJDAE010000037.1 GCA_029262035.1 Candidatus Zhuqueibacterota bacterium | reverse complement strand
ATACTTAAAAGATATATTTTTTTCAACAGAGTACAACAAATTTATTTGCTATTAAGTATATTCCTTTAATTGGTGAGACAAAAAAACTAACAGTCGTGTCATTTTCGGATCATAAATAATTTTCTTTTGCTCAAAGCAATGGATTATAGCCTGCATTATTCATAAAATTTAAATGATGTGCCTGGCACATTTTTGCCAGTTTGTGAATAATAGAAGATAGGTAAAGATTGCTTGAATGATGAAAAAGCGAATTTTAGGGTAGACGTTGATTCATAAAATAAATTAGCCACGCTTCCCATCAAAACTAAGCATTGCATAAATGTTTGACAATCCATATTTTGTCATTTAAATTTCAGCACTAATCACGATAACTTGAAGGGACATATAAATGAAAAAATGGATTTATACATCAGTAATTTGTTTACTCGCAGGCAGTTTAATTGCAGCCAATCCAGGCGACAACAAATCGCAATGGCGCGGCGCTGACCGGGCAGGCATCTACCACGAAGACAATTTGTTGAAACAATGGCCGGAAGGCGGCCCGGAACTGCTCTGGTCTGTCGACGGTTTGGGCGCAGGTTATGCCTCGGCAACTGTTGGCAACAACGCCATTTTTGTAACCGGCATCACGGACACCGTTGAGCATTTGACGGCATTGGATTTAGCAGGTAATATCAAATGGCGCGTTAATTATGGCCGTGCCTGGTTTAAATCCTACCCGCATGCACGCTGCACGCCAACCGTGGAAGGCAACCGGGTTTATGTTATTTCCGGCAGTGGTGAAATTTCGAGCATCGATGTTAGTACAGGCAAAATCATTTGGAATCTATCAGCAGCTAAAAAATTCAAAGCAAGTTGGAGTTATTTTGGCGTTGCAGAAAATTTGCTTTTGGTCGATGAAAAACTAATCTATACACCTGCCGGGGAGCAAACCACGGTTATTGCATTAAATAAAAACAACGGCCAACTTATTTGGAAAACTGAGAGCTTCAACGATGTTTCTGCTTATGTATCTCCAATTAAAATAAATTACGCAGGGAAAGACATCATTATTCAAGTGACATCGAAACAGATTCTGGGTGTTAATTCCAAAAACGGAACGGTTCTTTTCAAACACCCTTACAGCCAAATCGAAAAAGAGCGGGCTACTTTTTCCAATGTCAATACAATAAGCCCACTCTTTCATGAAGACCAAATCTATGTAACCAGCGGCTACAACCATGTTGGCGTTGCCTATAAACTCAACGAGGATGCCTCAGCAGTAAGCGTGGCCTGGGTAGATACTGTTCTGGATGTTCACCACGGCGGCGTGGTTCTGGTGGATGGCACGATTTACGGTGCCAACTGGTTAAATAATAAAAACGGCAACTGGTGCGCTATCGACTGGAAAACAGGCGAGAAGCGGTATGAAACAGAATGGTTTTCCAAAGGCTCTATTGTTTACGCCGATGGCCATTTATACTGCTACGAAGAAAAAAGAGGGCACCTCGCGCTGGTAAAAGCCACACCAAAAGCTTTTGATATCGTCAGCAGTTTTAAACTACCAAAAGGTTCCGGCCCGCACTGGGCGCATCCTGTAATTGACGACGGCGTACTTTATATGCGGCACGGCAAAGAATTGATGGCTTATAAGGTTAAGTAGGATTTACCTTAAAAAAAGAAATGGCGGGAAGAAAAACAATGTTTCTTCCCGCCGCTATTTCACCACTCTCTTCTTTACTTCCTGAAAAACCTGTGCTCTGGCACCCTATTTGACCAGCAGCATTTTGTTCACGACCTTAATATTTCCCGCTGACAAAGTATAAAAGTACAAACCACTGGCGAGATTACCACCATCGAAATCAACAAAGTAAGTCCCCGCTGATTTCGGTTCATTTATTAGTGTCGCCATTCGTTGACCGCGTAAATTGAAGACCTCTAACTTAACTTGAGAGGCTTGCGGAAGCTCAAACTGAATTGTTGTTGTAGGATTAAAAGGATTGGGATAGTTTTGCGCAAGACCAAAATTAACTGGCACAGAAGTCTTATTTGACTCAACAGATGTCAGCAATGCGGTTGTGGTGTAGGCATATTGGTTTAAACCAGGCCCATCATGCCAATAAATATCTTTGTAAATGTAACCCAACTGAGGTGTTCCCTGGTCTAAGAATTGAAAAACGTTACCCGTTGAAATCTCCAACGCTCCAAGATCAAATGTAGAGTAAACAAACTCCTCATTTGCGAATAAGTGACCAGGGCTTTTTATGTTGAGGTCGTGCATGGTTTCAAACTGCCCGGTGGTATCAAAAATACTGACCTTTCCACCAAAGCCGACAAAAAACTTCTGTTCATTGGCAGCAAAAAAAAGTTCAGATGTAGAATCTACTTCACTCAAATTACTATTAGCCAAATCATTAAGCGGAAAGCTTGCCTTAAAATCGCCATCAAATGAGAAAACACTGACTTCTTTTCCTGATAGCGTGTAAATATTTTCGCCAACAATATCAATTCCGTTTGTCTGCGGTACTTTGAAAAAGGAACTGGACTTGTCGCTTATATCAAAACGATATACCTTAAATGAATCTGCCAGCGATTTGGAAAGGAGGAATAGTTCTGTATCGGTCACACGGAATTCACGCCGTAAACCACTGTATTCAATTTCGTTTTCCACAGCATAAAAAAAGGTGCCTTCCTTATGATTAACAGGGGCAAACACGATACCACCATCTCGCTGATCCCAAAAATAAATATGGATAGAATCCGCACCCTGGAAAGTCAAACTAGTGTAAAAGGATGACCTCGGCATTGATTCAACCAAATTCATATCACTATCATATCTCCAGAATCGTCTGGGACCCACCGCATAAATCAGACTATCTGAAAAATTGAAACTGTAAACGTAATTATCAAATACAGCCGTATCCACGTTTGCGCCATTCAAATCACTAACCAAAAAGTCTGCTGGAGTATATGATGTAGACCACACAATCTTATCGGCTGTGAATTCAAAGTCCGATCCGCGCACGTCTCTTGTTGCAAACAAAACAGATGTCGATTCATTATTCAAAAAATCAGCAAAGTTATAAACCTTTAAACTATCCGTTTCATGTTTAATACCGAGTCGATTGGAGCCAATTTTCACATTAGAGCGGCCCCTTCTCATTTCGGACTTCAGTTCCACTAATTCGGGAAAATCTTTCAAATATGTGAATGAGTCGGTCACAGAATCGTACCGGTAAACACCTTGACCTTCGAAGGCATAAAGAGAAGAATCATTGGTATCGAGAACCTTCAACCGTTCATCTATCGACCCGAGATGATTCCCATCCAGATCGAACTTAAGGATTTCTCCATAGGAGTAGTTGGTTATCCATAACATGTCATTGAAGATGATGCCGCCAAATTCCCAGCTCAGCCGGTTATGACTCACCTCATTGTAAGCTTCGTTTTGTTGTGCATGTGCAAATTCGCCGACAACTTTGATAAGCTGGCTGTCTTCCAAAGTTGCACCTTTTTTATGGAAAAGGATGCGTTGGTTCTCTAAATCCAGAACGACAAGCCTGGTATCTGTAGTCAAAATTTTTACAAATCTGCCGATATGGTCTGCCAGTTCCGTTTTAAATTCGCTGCTATCAACTTGTATTTCAAATACTTGCTGGCCTAACGCTGAGCTTGCCATAAAAATTAAAAAACCAAGCGTTTTATATATGTGCCTCATGACATCCTCCTTAAGTTTGATGAAATGTTTATTTGCTCTTTGTCTGGGTGACTGTACTTGTCGCTACAATTGTTGCCAGGGCGACGGCCACCAGACGTTCCTTTCCACCTTGTATTGCAAATACTTCTACGGACACGTGCTTAAGCCGCCGCCCGTTTCGGACAACCCGCGCTCTGGCTTCCAGCATTTCACCTTCTGCCGGCGCAACGAAATTGATTTTGAACTCGACGCTTAATGGTTGTTCATCGGCGCTCATTTGAGAGTAGCCTGCAAACCCCGCAGCGTTGTCGGCCAGAGTTGCCGTTACGCCCCCGTGGAAGAAGCCGTGTTGCTGCGTTACGTGTTTGGAATAGGGTACGGTGATGCGGCAAACACCAAGCCCGACCTCAACCAGCTTGGCATCTAAGCGCGTCATGAAGCCTTGTTTAGAGAACCCGCTCCTTACGCGTTTCTCAAAATCATCTACCATATTAATCAGTCACGAGAAATTTAGGCGCCTTTCTATGCTGTGTCCCTTGCTCATACGCATAAGCGATTTCAAGTAAAACCGGTTCGCTCCAGGCGCGGCCAAAAAAGGAAATACCCACAGGCACCTCACCAATAAAACCCATGGGAACATTTATATTGGGATAGCCTGAAAGCGCTGCATTAACAGAAGTTGACAGCACAAAATTGTCGCCATTGATCATGTCTGTTTTCCAGGCCGGGCCACCAGTTGGGGCAATAATGGCATCCAGGTTGTGTTCATTCATCACTCGGTCAATGCCATCATCACGGTACGCTACCAGCATATCGCGGACCGCTTTTTTGTATTCATGTGAATTCAGATCATCTTTAGCTTGAGAGTTTTCCATATCTCCAAGATCAAAATACCGCATTTCAATACTGTCTGCCAGTGTAGCAGTAATTGCTTCCTCCAGACTCTTAACCGGGGCATTTTCCCCAAGACTGGCAAAGTATTTTTTGAGACCATCTTTAAACTCAAAAGCCAGCACTTCTCTTGAATTTGTCCAGGGCTCTCCCTCCACAAGCTTCTCCAGCTCAATTACTTCCGCGCCTTGACTCTTTATAAACCGGACAGCTCTGTGCATAAGTGTATCCACTTTGTGTCGGGTGCCTTCTTCGGTCTTGAGATAGGCAATGCGTTTGCCCTTTAAACCATCTTCTTTCAAAAACTGTGTATAATCGGTATGAGAATTCCCTTCACTGGCTGTTGTTTTGTCGTCACTCAGATCAACCCCTGTAACCGCGCCTAATAAAATTGCGGCGTCGGTGACCGTACGGGTCATGGGACCTGCTGTATCCTGCGTGTAGCTAATGGGTATAATGCCAGACCGACTCCACAGCCCAACTGTCGGCTTGATTCCCACAACACCATTGGCGTTGGAAGGACACATAATCGAGCCCCAGGTCTCCGTGCCGACTGCCACAGCACATAAATTTGCTGAAACGGCCACCGCTGATCCTGCGCTTGAACCGCAAGGATTTCTATCCAAAACATACGGGTTGTTGGTCTGACCGCCCACCCCACTCCATCCGCTCGATGAAAAAGAACCCCGATAATTCGCCCATTCACTCAGGTTGGCTTTAGCCAGGATCACCGCACCTGCTTCACGCAATTTTTTAGTGACCCAGCTATCTTGCAACGGATGGGAGTCCTTCAGAATTCTGGAACCCGCCGTCGTTGGCATTTTATCGTGGGTATCAATATTGTCTTTTAGAATAACCGGGATGCCATGCATGGAGCCACGACTGTTGCCGTCTGCCAGTTCCTTGTCCAAAGAATCGGCAATTTGCAAGGCATCGGGGTTGACCATAATGATGGAGTTTAGTCCGGGGCCATTGCTGTCAATCTCTTCGATGCGGTCGATATAAAGCTGCACAATTTGCCGGACAGAATAACTGCCGTCCTTGTAGCCCTGCTGAATTTTGGCAATCGTAATTTCATCTAACTCGAATGGACGAACCTTATCCGGAGAGACATCTACCTGGCAAGAAAAAAGTAAAGAACCCATAACGAGGACAAGAAAAAGCTTAAAGAAATATTGAAGTAAACTCATGATATATCCTTTGATTAATTTGAAATGTTGTCATTTTTTTTGACAGTAACTTGCGATTTGTTGTGTTACTAACCGACAGGTATGTCCATAAAAAATAGGAAACATTCTTTCGGATGTCAACTAAATTGTTTGATCAAGTAATTTAGGGTTGGTAATCCTGCCCGCAGGTTAAACTTATGATTTTTGATCAATAACAAGCTGAGTTTTTGTCAGCCAGGGTATCTCTAGTGGTTAAAGCGAAAAGGGCTTGTGGATGGGAGAAAAAAACCTTCCAGGTTGCGCAACCTGGAAGGCTTCAAACTTGCTCTTTTCTACATGACCACTCATTTCAACAATAGCATCTTTTTAGTAGATGTAAATTCTCCGGCTTCAATTTTGTAAAAGTACTGACCACTGGCAACCTGTCTGCCAAGTGCATCTTTGCCATTCCACACCACTGAATGCACACCTGTAGATACCTTGCCCTCCAGCATTGTGCGAACTTTGTTGCCCAAAATATCATAAATTGTAAGGCTGATATCAGCAGTGTGTGCGATTGAAAAAGTAATGGTTGTAGACGGGTTAAATGGATTGGGATAATTCTGTTCGAGCAAAAACGATTCGGGCAATGCATCACCATTGCTTTCTACCGAGGTTACCTGGTTTGCGACTTTTTTTACCAAAGCGTGCGCATCAAGGTAGCCTGCTCCAACGTGATTATTGGGTGTGGTGCCGGTAAACTGGTTTGTTCGTGCTGTCTCTGAAAGGTACCCAACCACATCAGCATAAGTGAGATCATTTTTCACTTGCAGCATCAGGGCAATGGCGCCGGCGACGTGTGGTGATGCCTGACTTGTTCCATTTTTGCCGAGGTATCCGCCGCCTTGTAAAGCAGCTTGCGGATTATACCCAAATCCCTCAGTTAAATGGGAAGAAAGCGCTGAAAAAATGAACTGGCCCGGAGCTGCAATATCTGGCGACATACGGCCATCACGAGTTGGCCCTTTGCTGCTGGAAGCATAGCGGTCGCCGATTGTAGGTGGCGGGCTAAGCTGTAACGAGTTGCCATTCACGTCGAACCAACTGTTTTTTGTGACATAGCCGCCAACCGTTATCACCTTCACAGCCGTTGCCGGAATTCCGACACTATAGTCATTATTACCCGGCATCTCTGTTTCGCCTGGAAACCCAACAACCTGGTCATAGAAACTGCCCCTGGTGACCACCCACAGGTCAAGTCGTCCATCAGAATCGCCTTGCGAGCCAACAGCCCAGACTACCTCAGAAATGTCAATTGTCGGGATATTGTTATTCTCGACAACAAATATCACGTTGCCATCGCCATTATTTGGGTCCTGGGTCGTTTGAGCATCGATTGTAATAAATCCAAGCGTATCATTGTTCACAACTGCAGGAGTGGGATCCAGGAAATTGCCTACACCAATCGAGGCAGCCTGGCCAAGAAAATTAAGTTGCTTGTCATAAATAAAAATGGCCACACCGGAGATAACGCCTGAATCATACCACATAGAAATTGCCGCACGCTGATTTGAGGGATCGGCGATGAAAATTGTTTCATTAAGAACGTTAGCAGTCGAGGTGCCTCCGGCATGAATGAGATCGTCACCCTCATTTCCTGCTGACGAAACGATAATTTTTCCCGGCCCCACAAGTCCTGAGAGAGATTGCTCGTAAAGGCTGGTGCCATCATGTGGGCCGAAGTGACCGCCGATACTCAGATTAATTACAGCGGCTTTCCCCATCTGATCTGCCTTATCAAAAATATATTGGCAGCCAGCAATGACATCCGTATCAACATAACCGCCAAAACTATCCTGGTCACGCAGAGCCTTAACAAAAATGATATCGGCAGCTGGTGCAACGCCCGTCATTGCTGAACTCAGCTGACCGCCACCCGCAGCGATGCCGGCAACATGAGTGCCGTGTCCGCCGCCGCCATTACCATCTTTTTGAGTGATGCTTCCCGGAGAACTATCGATGTCATTTTTAGTCCATTCGTTTTGACCACCGCCTGCGGTATATTCCAATAAATACTGAATGCGCGTTCCGTTCTGGTCGCTGAAATCGGGATGGGTGAAATCAATTCCTGAGTCGACCACACCAACAATGACGCCTTCACCTTGATAAGCCTGTGGGAGATCGATGCTTTGATGTACCAAATCAGCACCGATGCTGGCACGACTGGAATCCATCCTGGCTTGTCTTTTTTGGCTTAACTCCACACGCCGAACTCCGGGTTTTTCGGCCAACCTCGCTAACATATCAACGGGCGCACGGGCAATTAAAATATCACCGATTTGAGTTCGGGTCTCGATTCCGAGCGCTGATAATTCGCCTAAGGCTGCTGGGTTATTTAGTTGAATAAATAAGTCAACCATCAGGCGTCCCGAAGCATTTTCATACACTGAAAGGTTAGACTTTTTATTCAGCAAACCCGTACGTCCCTTGCTGTATTTATTAATTAAGATTTGCGCAGAAGCATCTAACTTTTGCTTGTTTGTGTCAAACACGACGTTTGAATTGGCAGCCTTAGCTAGAGATTTAGTCTTGCTAACCTGGCCGTAAAAAAGAGGGCTTGATGCCGGCGCAATTGTGGGAGAAAAGGCTGATATGGAAAAAAGCAAAACAACGGCAATCAAAACAGCAAAAGTATAAATTCTGTTTTTTGAAAAAATATGTTGAAAGTTCATAATCTTATCCTTTGGTTATATGGCATCTGATTGGAGTCAAATGTAATTTTTAGCCCCATAATCATGCTTGTAGTCAGAGCTTGCTTTGCATGTCCTATGCGCGTTTTCAGAGCAAGCTCTGACTACAAACTTTAAATTCCATCACGTATCGTATTAAATTTAATATGACTCGAATAAACCGACAGTGAAGCGCAAACTAAAAACATGTTGCGCTCACTACCGCCCATCGAACATTATTTCTTTAGAATATAGCGGGTCTGGCTCAGAGAAATGCTGTGTACAAAATTATAGGCTGCAATTTTTCGGATTGCATCCGGCTGTCCTTCAATCGTGATGATTTCTTTTAAGACGGTGAGGACAGTGATTCCGGCCTCGCTGAACACTTTCTTTTTCTCCTCATCAAAAACGCCGTTGAGTTTTACCAGGCATTGTACAGTTGAATCAGCGTTGGCTTGACTGATTTCCTTAAGTTTCATGCGAAGCGTTGCATCAAATTTAGATTCTGTTTTTGAGTCATTCATGCGTTTTGAACTGCATCCGGTTTGAGTTGAAATGATCATGAGCAAGGTACAAATTATAAGGCGGTTTAGATTTTTCATAGTATGATTTTTCATTTGTTAAAGAATTAATTTTAATAGCATTACAGCTCAACCTTTGCATTTTTATGCAAAAATTTCAATAGACAAAAATCAATCATCAAATGAGTGAAAAGCCATCAGCTTTCAGCTTTAAAAAACTGAAAACTGACCGCTGATATCTTCAAATACGGCTTTGCCTCACCAGGAATTAGCGAGTGAGATAAGTAGCCCTTAACATCTTAGATCGGGAGGGCCATCACAATTTTCCGCATCACTGCCATTTGGCCCCAACCATACACCGCCCTCTTCAGTCGTCGTAGTCGTTGTACTTGTTCCATCGGGATGTGTTGTAGTGGTTGTGGTTGTAGTTGTGCTACCACTACCTGTAAATAACTCACCTAGCCATGCACCAATAGCGCCACCAATAACAGCGCCCGCACCAACGCCTGCAGGATTTCCTCCACTGGCAATACCACCAGCAATACCTCCAACCACCACACCTGCAGCGGCTCCACCAAGTTGACCTGAGGTGCTATTAGTAGAAGGCGAATCTGTGCTTTCGTCAGGTGCGTTATTCAATATTGTTTTTAATTCTTTAAATAGGTCTTTACCCATATCCGTTTTTGCATTCCTCCCAAGTAATTTTACTTGGTTTTTAGCTCGTTTGAGATCGTGTTTTAAAATCGATGCAAAAGCTGAGTCAATCATTTTTTTTTCTTTCTTTGAGATTTTTTTCTCTGATAAAGCCTTATATGTAAAAGATTTAAAAATAGATTTTCTGGTCCTGTCATTAGAGGCAAGCAACAATAGCAAGTTATTTTCAAGTTCGTTAACAAAGTTCTTACCCATTTTGTTTTTCTGTGCTTGAACTATCATTTTGTTTTTCCCGGACTGATAATCTTTCAGGTAAGGTAGTGTATTTTTTGCAATGTCATAATCTACCTTATGAAATCCGGAAAAATCTATATCTGAGCTATGAGCAGATGAAAACAAGAAACAGAGCAACAACGTTGAGAACTTAAATAAATTAGTATTCATAATATGATTTCTCCTTTAAAAATTGACAAAAGTTTTGGCTCAGTGAATGAGGTCGAGTATTCAATTGAACCCTTAAATAAATGTTCATTTATTTTTATAATTATGGTTTGATTTCAGGCCTGCCCAAACTAATTTGGGTTCGTATTGGGCAGGTCCGAAAATCGACCATCGTCTGCTATTTCAGCAAAACCATCCGCCGTGTGGACTGAAATTCAGCTGCCTTCAACTGGTAGAAATAAGCGCCGCTGGACACCTGCTTGCCAAAATCATTCCTGCCATCCCAAACAACAGAATAGGAACCTGCGGGACGTTGGTTGTTTAAAAGCGTCCGAACATGCTGTCCTTTCAGGTTAAATACTTGAATGCTGACCTCACCACTGCGTTCAAGGGCAAAACGAATTGTTGTTGAAGGATTAAACGGGTTGGGATAATTTTGAGCCAAAGCAAACCCGTCCGGGATATTTCCATCGATTTTTTCAACTGAGGTGAGAAATATCTTGTTGCGAAACACACCATCACCCAAGGAACCTGCAAATACTTGCCCGTTGGGTTTTATGGTAAGTGATCCGACATTAAAACCGTCTAAGCCATCACCTACTTCTGTCCACGTATCCCCATTATCTGTTGAAATGGTAACGTCGCCAAACATGCCCGCAAAAAGGTCACCCGAAGCAGCAACAGCCAAAGTTTTTATGGATGAAGCCGGCAATCCCTGATTGATTTGCACCCAGTTATCACCGCTATCAGTAGAACGAAAAATACCGCCGCCGGAAACTCCGGTAAAAACATCTCCACCGGCATTAATTACCACGGCATTAACCAGTAAATGCGTGAGCCCATTGTTGACTTCGGTCCAGCTGGTATCATTCGGGGCTATTCTGAACACACCGCCATTCCAGGTTCCGGCAAATACAACCTCATTAGAGTTTACCGCGAGACCGCGTATATTTTTATTGCTTAAGCCGTTTGTTGGAATTTCAAGCCAATTGTCACCGCTGTCTTCGGAACGAAAAACGCCTTTACCCGAAAGTGCTGCATAGACCTGACTTTGGGAGATAGCAAGCGCTGTTACGCTTGCAGACTCTAATCCTGTACGGATTTTTGTCCAGGATTCCCCTTGGTCATTTGAACGAAACACACCGTCCGCTCCGGCAACTCCAGCATAAACAGTACCACTGGAAGTAAGAGCCAAAGCATTAACAGAAAACGAGCTCAAACCGGTATTAGCAGATTCCCAGGTTGCTCCGTCATCAACTGTGCGAAAAATACCATTACTTTCGGTGCTACCCAGGACCGTGCCATCCGGAAAATTCACCAACCCATTCACTCGCGACACCTTGAACCCTTCTACCTGGTAGGTCCAATTCGCGCCGTTATCCTGGGAGCGAAACACACCCGCATCGGTGGTCACGAAAAGGTCACCAGCCTGGTTTCCTGCTATTTTCCACGTTCTTAAATTTGTCAGGCCATTATTTATTTTGCTCCAGTTTGCACCGGCTTCATCATGTTTAAAAACTCCAGCCAACGTGGATGCGAACAAATCCTCATTGCCATTCAAATAAATTGAAGTAACAAACCCGATTCCGACTGTATTGTTTAAAAGTTCTACCCAGGTCGTATCTCCGGGTGTAAGTTTAAACACGCCTCTTCCGGTTCCGGCAAACACATCCCCTGCAGCATTAACTTCCAGCGAAGTACAGTTTAAACTGACCAGTCCGGCTGAAAGCGCCCGCCATGTGGTATCCGTTGCAACATAACGAAAAATACCTTTATTGATGGTACCCGCATACAAATCACCATTGTGATTGATAACCGTGGCATATACTCTCAAGTCCGGCAAACCATTGTTAAACTCGGTCCAGGTTTGACCATTATCGTCCGAACGATAAATACCGCCGCCAGCCGAACCCAGAACCATATTACCATTGGCTTCGATGTCAATGGATTGAATATTTCTTTTTATTATTCCGGTGTTGGTTGCCTCCCAACTACCGCCACCATCGGCGGAACGATAGATTCCAAGGTTCGTCGTTCCCACAAATACTTCATTCGAGTCATTCGCAGTAAAGGTTGTGATAAAATTAAAAAGGCCGTTGCTGCTGGGTTTTTCCCAGGTGTCGCCATTGTCAGTGGAACGGTAAATACCGGAACGACTTCCGACAAAAATATCACCATCTAAATTGAGAGCGATTGCTTTGGCGCTGCCACCTAAAGGGCCATTGGTTGCTTCCCAGCTTTGGGCTTGCAATTGCGCAACACCGCTTAATATAAAAACAATTGCTAATCTGCAAAATGTAGATCTAAATACATTGCTCATTTCTTTCTCCTTATTTATTGATTTATGATGGCTATTGGTATCGTGGTTACCCAAGATATTAGCGCATCAAAATGAGTTTCTTCGACTGAATAAAATCCCCACTTTGAAGCTGATAAATGTACAAGCCGCTTGCTACAGATTGCCCCGCTTCATTTGTTCCATTCCATCTTACAGCGTGCCGGCCGGCCGGCAGAGTTTCATTTATCAATGTTGCTACTTCCTGGCCCAGGAAATTAAAAATAGTCAAGGTAATATGAGATTGCTGCTGCAATTCGTATTGGATCGATGTTACCGGATTAAACGGGTTGGGATAATTTTGAGCCAATGTGAACTCAGCGGGAATATTTCCATCAACTTTTTCAACTGAAGTGGGGAATGTCTTGCTGCGAAACACGCCATCACCGCCTGAGCCGACAAATACGCGCCCGTCAGGTTTAATGGTAAACGAAGTGATTAATGGGTTGTCAATGCCATCATTTATCTCGACCCAGTTGTCGCCATTATCTACAGAATAGACAACACCCCCATTGAGTGTGCCTGCATAAATATCGCCTGAAGGCGCAACAGCCAACGCCCGGACATTTACCGGAACCAACCCTTGATTGATTTGCACCCAATTATCGCCATTATCAGTAGACCTGAAAATACCGCCGTTAGCTGTTGCGACAAAAATATCACCACCACTATTAATTGCCAGAGCCTGAACTAACAGCCTTGTTAAGCCATTATTAACCTCGGTCCAGGTAGTATCATTTGCTGCCATTCGGAAAACACCGCCATTCCAGGTTCCTGCAAAAAGGTCACCGCCAGCATTAATTACCAGAGCACGAGTTCTTTGACTGCTCAAACCGTTATTCATCGCTTGCCAATTGTCACCATTATCTGCAGAACGAAAAACACCTGAGTTTACCGTGCCGGCATAAACCTGCCCTTGTGAAACAGCAAGTGCAAATATAAAAGAGTCGGTAATTCCATTGTTAACGCTTGTCCAGGAATTGCCTTTGTCGGTAGAACGATAAACGCCATCGCCAC
>JAJDAE010000360.1 GCA_029262035.1 Candidatus Zhuqueibacterota bacterium | reverse complement strand
TAAATCAGGGTTTTTGATCATGCTGGCGAAGCGATCGGTATCATGGCTGCCAATCAAATTCATCATTAGAAAATTCGATTCTGGCGGGTAAAGCTCTCTGACTCTTTTTAACTCTGAATTAAATTTTGTTACTGAAATTCTATTATTCTTATCAATGAAAAAATTGACAGTAGGATACACAAACGGATAATTCATCAAAGCATCAAAACGCTTTTTTTCAATCCACTCCGAGGCACCTTCCCAGATTTCGCCCACCGTAATAGCTTCCGGATTAATAGATTTCACGTATGCGTTCCAGGCCACCCAAAATTTTGGATTTACGTCCAAAGCGACATCAAGCCGCCAGCCATCAACGCCGTCTGATGGGTTTCCATCTCCATTTGGGTCCATCCATCTTTTAGTGATATTAAAAAAGTAATCTTTGACCGGCGCAACAAAACCAACGTCATCCTCTGCAAACTCTGGCAAGGTTTTGTGTCCAGCCCATCCCTTATAGTCAAATTCATTGCTATCCGGAGTGTCAGGGTTATCAAAGCTCTTTACATCAAACCAGTCTGAATAAGGTGAGTTTGATTGGTTTTTGATTAAATCTTGAAATGCCCAAAAATCAATCCCGCAATGGTTAAACACGCCATCAATTACGATCCGAATCCCCTTATCGTGTGCTCTTTCAATTAGCAGTAAGAAAACGCTATCGGCGCTTGTCCATGTCCAGGTTGCCGGATCGCTGGTCTCCGATGATATTATTTCAGAATCCCGTTCACGACCATAGCCAAAATTGTTATCAATATGATGATAGGTACTCGCGTCGTATTTATGCAACGAACGCGCCTCAAAGATCGGATTAAAATAAATGACATCAATTCCCAATTCGGCAAGATAATCAAGCTTTGCAATTACTCCAATCAAATCGCCGCCGTATCTTCTGTCATAAACAACATCGTAATACTTATTGCTGCGCGTTTTCTCATAGTCCTGCAACTTATACCAGGCAGATGTCCACGGATGAATTTGCCATTCCTGTGCACGCTCCCCCACAACATTCTCTTTCACGGGATCATTACCGGTGAACCCGTTATGAAACCGCTCAGGAAATATTTGATACCACACAGCACCCTTAGCCCAATTTAAGGGGTCAACCTGGCTATAGAGCGTAGAGGCAAAGAGTGTACTTATTATGAGAAAGTTTGCAAAAATTTTCATTCAATTTCTAATTTATTAAAGTTAGTGCTTTTCCCAGGAAAGCAGGCAATCTGTCGAGCGGTAAAATAGATGGTGCAATTTGACGACCCGGAAAATGCGTTTTAAAAACCAGCATTTTCAGGTGCTGGATCTCTGTTTTATTCAATAGTTCTTTATCCACGGATACATTTAAATTGGCGAGCCCCTTAGTCAAAAAATTGTCCAGGGCTGTTATTTTATGGGTCTTATCCGCCTCTGAACCACTGCCGTTCGTCCTAACAGTAAGCTCCAATCTCATTTGATCAGCAAGATAACTATCCATCCACTTACGGGTTTCTTCTGTAACATAAGTAGAGTTTTGAAATCCGCGTTTTATTGATTCCTTGGCTAAATACTCATGCTCCATCATTATAATTGCGGTATTTCTCAAACTAGCCCTAAAAGCACTTCGGGTAGAATAATTTAAGGGATAAGTGCCGTACCTCAAATTTCGAAGAAAATCACCAATGCTCCACTGGCTGCCATCATCAAATGTTATAAAGTCCTCATTCAACTTGTCTTGTAAGCTACCCCGAGCCTGTTGATAATAAGAGTCTGTCATGAGTATCGGGTTTAGAGAAACAGAATCAGACTGCGGAATATCGAAAACATTCTCAAGTTGCTCTGCAATATATTTTAATTTTTGCCCGGGTACAGAAGTTTTTTTCCCGGCCATCATTTTCTTGAAATAAGTACGGTATATTTTTTTCTTTTCCCGCTTATAAAGAATCTTTTGTATTCGCTCCCAATTAGCTAAATCATTTGAAAGCGGGCTTATTTTTTCTTTCGAGATTCGAAATAAATAATAGTGGCCTTGAAAATTGATGGGCTCTGAAACGTTCCCTGCTTTTAACTTCCACAAAACATCTTCGATTTGTGGGTCGCTGTTTCCCCACTTTACATTATAAGTAGCACTTTTGATTGCAGGATGTTGGGCAGCAAAAGTTTGTTTGGCATCAACTTTATTTCGATAATTTTGTGCTTCATGTTCCGACTGAAAGACAAGCTCCTCAATTTCCAGTTCACGTGATGTTTTTCTTTGGGCGGCGTGAATATCCTCTTGCGATATTTCAATTTCATCATACAATTCGTTTAGTAATTCTTCAATTAATGCTTCTTTCTGTAATTGATTTTGTATGGTCTTGAACTTCTCACGTTCCTGAAAATTCAATTTCCTGCTTTCATTTACCAGAATTTTTTCACCAATCAGCGATGCAAGAACCATAAGTTTGGTTTGCGAATCGCCTTCGGGAAATCCACTAAAATAAGGTGAAATCGCATACCTTGTTTGGAACTCCTCCACAGTAACAACACTCTCCCCTACTTGGGCAATATTCATCTTTTCCTGCTGGCAAGAAGCCAGGAGAAGCAAAATCAGAAAAATATTATACTGACGAAAAATCAATGTGCCCCCAATCTTTTCCATAATTCCTGAGCGCCGGGATGATTTGGGTATTGTTTGATAAGTCGTTCACAATAATTACGCGCGTTATCAAATTCGCTTAACATGGCAAAGGCAACCGTCAGGTTAAACATTGTTTCCGGGTCGGCAGAATTCAATTTAAGTGATTTTTCCAGATATGGTATTCCGGTGAGCGCCTCTCCTTTATTCACCATAATTGAGCCAATCCACTTATTGGCAATTGCCGTGTCTTCAATTTTTAAAGATCTTTTAAAAATACCTAAGGCATCATCAAAAGATTTCATCTCAAGATAGATAATTCCCAGCCGCAAGTAGGGCGAGATATTGTAAGGCGTTCCCCTTATCAGGGTTTTATATTCAACAACAGCATTAACAAACTCTTTTTGACTGGAGTAATACTCAGCTAACTCAACGTGAGCAATTTCCCAATTTTTCTTGTCAGCCAGTACCTCAGCAGCGAGTTCCCCGACTTTATTTTTCGGCTCAATTGCTATTTTTGTATGCGGCTTGGATTCCTTAAAAGGCCACCCTGCCAAAAGCAGGTCAATTCTTGCGTTTGCAACCTGAACATCCATTGGGCTGAATGAATTTTGCTGCCAGTAAGCTGCATCGCTTTGGACTTTTGTACTGTCCCAGGCAGACTGAATAAATCCGTGGTTTTGCATTGCCTCAAAAAAGGCTTTGGCCATTAACGCATACCCTTGTAAATTAGGATGCAAATGCTCCAACATAAAATTGCTACCGATCAAAGAGTCCGGCGATGCCGCTTCAAAATATGTCAGCATGTCGAGCAGGTGGACATTATCGTTTTGTTCAGCAACCGTTTGGATAACGGTGTTAAAATCTTCCGTGGCTCTGAAACGCAGAGCATCCAGATCCTTTGCCCGATAATAGGAATCTTTTGCCAATCCCAGGTTGCCACTGATTTCGTGCGTCTTCCCGATGACATAATGCAAAATTGCAGAGTCTTCGTATATTTCCCGGGCTTTGGCAAAACTAATCAGGGCTGTTTCATAGTTTTTTTCTTTAACATGATTTAGCCCTACCCGATAATAATTATCCCAATCTTGCTTCGATGCTTCACCTGGCGCAACCGACTCAAATGGCTCATGCGTTTTTATATTGCTAACGAGGTTAGCCAGAATAATTGGAATATTTTTGTTGGCTACAATCCTGGCAATTTCATCCAAATTATCAGCAAAAATATTTCGAGCTTTGATGTAGTCGGCATTGCCATAGCCAATTGTTTTTTTTCCAACCATTCGCTCCATCAGCGTTCTATTCCGGGTAATATTTTTGCCTCTTGAGGCAGTCAGGCTTTTTGTCCATCCGACAAAATCTTTAATCAAGTAAAATATTTTGGAATGTTGTAATTTCAGGTAGAAATTGACAAAGCTGCGGTATTTGCCAAACACCTCTGTAGAGCCGACGCCAAGCGCACCATAGAATTCATTGTGTCCGCCATAAATCAAAAATGCATCGGGTTCAAAAGCCATGAGTTCATCAGTTAGATCGAGTAAGGTGTACGAATTAACTGCGGGCATACCTAAATTCATGATTTCAATCGTGCGTTCGGGGAACACACTTTCCAATCGTGTCTGAAGCATTCTTGGGAAAGCGCCATTGTGGTAATAAGGAAAACCTGCTGTGGTCGACCCACCTAAAACAAAAATTCTATAGCCATTTTCCGGCTTTGATTTTAAGATAGCATCATAAGAAGTCGCAGGCGTTACGTCCTTGACAAAAAAGTACCTGCGGCCAACTGAAGGGTTGGTTATCCAATATTTAGGATTATTTTCATGGGTGATAAATATGTCAAGATTGGGGCCGTAACCACCAATTCTTAACAAGCCTTCAACCAACAGTAAAATTAAAAAGGGCAATGTGATGAGTATTACCCGAAAAGTTAGAAGCTTGCTATTCTCTGAAGTTGAAACCAATTTCTTCGGGAGTTTGCTTTTTTCACCTTTTGCCTGAACGCGTTGTTTGCTTTTATGTTGTTTTTGCTTTGGCATCTATTCTAACAAAAGTACTTGACGAGTTTGGGTGAAACCGGCAGAATTCATTTTAATTAGGTAAATGCCATTACTAACCGGGAGATCTGCGGCATCACGGCTGTCCCACTGTACCGTATAAACACCGGGTGAATGGAGTTGATTTACCAGTGTTTTAATTTTTTGACCTAAAATATTGTAAACCGTGATGGTTGTATTGCTGGTAGGGGAGCTGCCAATTCTATATTGGAGTGTGGTTCCTGAAGTTTGTCCTTTGTTAGCATCAGCATAAAAAGGATTGGGATAACTTTGTCCCAGGCTGAATTCATTGGGTTTCTCGTTCTTATAATTATTACCGTCACGAACAGAAGTGATCCTTGAATCCCCTTCGATTATTTTAAGCAGTTTATTGGTCTGAATATTATTGAATTTCTCAACCAATCCAGAAGGCCAGCGAATTTCAATTTCGTCCACTGTTTCAGCGTTATTTAGACCAAAATGAACAATCGAACTATTCTGTGAAAACCACCCTGAGCCACCGGAAATCTCACGTATTTGTACATCATTGTTCACCCTAATAGTGATTCTTGCCCCAATGGCATCGCGGTTGCTTGCAGTGCCAACAAGTTTAAGTTTGAGCCAATTATTACTGCCGCCGTTGTTTAGAAACAGCTCGTTTCTTCCACCCTCATTTGTAATGGCCAAATCCAAATAGCCATCATTATTTATATCTCCGCAGGCGCTGCCATAACTAGAGGCCAGGCTATTGGTTGGATCGTTCTGATTTACAATTGAAAATGTTTCGTCACCATTATTATGATAAAGTACATTGGGATCGGGCGGTGAATTAAAACTGCTGGCGTTCGATACATACAAATCCAAATATCCATCATTGTCATAATCGAGCCACGTTAACCCCCACCCCATACCAATGTCCTCCACACCGGCGGATTTACTCACGTCGGTGAAAGTACCATTTCTATTATTCTTGTATAGAACATTTTCAAACATATTCGTTATGTAAAGATCAAGATAGCCGTCATTATTAAAGTCTCCAAAAGCCGGGGCCATACCCTGTGCCTTCAAGGCAATGCCTGCTTCAATCGCAATGTCAGTAAAAGTCCCGTCTCCGTTGTTTCGGTAAAGATTGTTGGCCTGGTTGCCATCATAAACCAGGTAAATGTCCTGATCGCCGTCATTGTCATAATCTGCAATTGCAAGTCCCATTGCATTGATGTTACCGGTTATTCCTGCCCGGCTCATTGCATTTATAAATGTGTTATCGCCAAGGTTGACATAAAGGGCGTTGCTGTGCGAACGGTTAAATACTAAAATATCGAGATAGGCATCGTGGTTATAATCAAGAAATGCAACTGCCTCGGTATGATAAGGGTCGCCAACACGCGCCGAATTTGTAATTTCTGTAAAATTATTTTCACCCTGATTCAAAAAAAGCAAGTTTTGCTCATTCACCCCGGCCAGATAAAGATCAGGCAAACCATCATTATTTATATCACCCCAAAGCGGCATACCGTTTCTTCTATTCACATCCAGCAGAGTGCTTGCTGCCATCTCCTGAAACTTATTGTCACCAATATTTCTATAGAGTAAATTGCTCTTGTTACTTCTGGTGAAATAGAGGTCAATAAGACCATCGTTATCAAAATCTACAAACGACAACCCTTTGTTAATGCCGCTTTCTATTAACCCGGCATTAAGTGTTATGTCACTAAATATTTGATCCTGAGATTGAAGTTCTGCGGTAAAAAGAAGGAATATAAAGAAAATATCGAAACGGTGCATGTTAATAATCCTGACTAACATTTCTCACACGGCTAAATATCATATAAACTATATTTTAATGTCATTCTGAGCACGAACTGTATTGTATTTAAATTCGCAACTAACAATGTGTGCGAAGAATCTCCTCAATTATCCAATGATTCTTCTCGCCAAAACTGCTTGACTAAAGGAAACATCCGTCACTTCGCGCTCAGAATGACGTTAAATTTAAGTGAAAAATGTTTATCTCTTAATAAATAGGCTGTCCGGTTAATAACCGGACAGCCTATAGTCTTGAAAGTGAAAATATATGATTACTTCAAGAGAACCATTTTCTTTGTTTGAACAAAGTTGCCTGCTTCCAGTTTGTAAGCATAAACACCACTAGCTACTTGTCTTCCAGCATCGTCTCGTCCACTCCAGGATACAACATAGTTACCGGTAGTCTGGTTTTCATTAACCAATGTCGCAATCTTCTGGCCCCGTAAATTAAAAATCGTCAATGTAACATCACCAGTTTGAGGCAATGAATATTGAATAGCAGTTTCGGGGTTAAATGGATTCGGAAAGTTTTGAGCGAGCTCAAATTTTCCAGGAACAAGATCACCTAATCTTACACTTACTAAACCATCTGGTCTTGGAACCTGATTGCTGTAATCCCAGTGATCATATTTCTTAGGATCGGAAGCGCCAAATTGCCATCTAATGGTAGTCGTACCTTGAGAATCATCAATGTTGGCTACCGGGTTGTTACCAAAGCCGCCTTCATTGTCGCCACCACGAATACCAAATTTGAAGACCTGACCAACCTGGCCTTTGGTACCAATAGCCGAGCTGTCTGGTGAAGCCAGTATCTGGCGGGTAAAAATACTATCCCCGGCAGCAACATCACCATTGGTTCCATCGTCATACATCTTTCTGGCGTCATCTGCTTCAAGAGTTGCACCCCATTGTTGCCAGGTACCTGTAGCAGGACCGTTTATCCAAACGCCTGAAGCTAAAACATCTGCAGGGTCAAAGATATCACGGTTGCCCTGAATATCTTTTAATGTATCGATTTGACCTTCCTGAGTCGTGAAGAACAACTCAAAAATAGCTGGTCTCATATCCACTTCCCAGGTTACAAGAACATCTTGTGCCAAAGCTTGTGTACTTGGGAAAAATGGTTGACGTCTTTTACTGAAATCATCAGCATCATTATCCAGAATAGCATTATCAGAATCGGAAATTAGGTAACGACGTCTTTCAGCCTGACTTTGTTGACTTGGGTCATCAGGTACAAACTCAAAGTCAAAATAAGCCTCGCGCTGATCCTGCCCATTTTTTGTTACAAAGTATTGATAGGCAAGTTCGTTACCAATAGTGGTGGTGAGTGCAACAGGTGCACTGCTCCAAATTGAAGTACCTTCAATGTTGAACATAGTATCATTTACAGCTTCATTTGCCGTACCAAAAAAACCTGCCGTAACAAAAACAGTATCACCAGGTGAAAACCCTCTGGACTCAATGGCGCGGGTCATATCGGCTGCAAAAGTAACAGTAACCGTATCTTCGTTATTTACTGCAATTGGCGCAATATCACTGAAAAAGTTCCAAACAATGGTGGTATCTTTACTTGGTACGGTAAAGATTCTGTTTCCGCCATCAATCCATGGCTTGTCATCGCTTAGGCCGTCTTCCCAAGAGAGGACACCAGCATCAGGGGTAGCCGCTTCAAGTGTCACGAATTTGTATTGAATAGTATCGCCTACAGAGTGCTCAGAAGGATCAAGCTTGATTTGGCCTGAATAAAAATTCGAAGCGGGGTAACTAAAGTTACCAGCGTCCGCATGTCCCGTTTCCGAACTGAGAACGATATTCGTTCCCCAGCCTGATTCAGGAAAAGCACCACGGGCTCCTACAGATTGAGACAAACCACTAAAGGCTTCAAAACCTTGCATGTTCACACGAATGTGAATATCCAGTGAATCCGTTTCGGTAAAAGGTGGCGGCGGGTTTTCATCTTTTCTATAATAGTGAAGCGCCAAAGATGTATCGCTCGCAGGAACCGTCAAAACCAAATTGTCGCCTTTTTCCCAGCCGCTTGAATTTGGATCAGTACTACCAAAATACTTATATTCGACGCTTTCGCCAGCATTAAACTGCAGTGAAACGCTCCAAATATCGCCTTCAACATGCTGTAAAACGCCACCTGTATCATCACCCCAGGTTAGTGGCGCTGTACCACCACGTACCTGCATTGAAGAATTCGGGGTAACTGTATCAGGAACTGTTGATGTATTCAGCCAAAAAGTTACGTTAACTTGTGCACTAGCTGAGAATGCCATTAGCACGACAAGTAAAGATGTCATTAAAAATTTGTTCATACTCACTCTCCTTAAATTACTAAACTTAAAAAAATTATAAGTTATTTTATTGAAACCATTAACTTACTTGCTACACCTCCTTTCTTTTATTTTATTGGGTTTAAAATGTAATTCCTACTGATATAATTTGAATATTTTCCAGAAGTCCAAAATCAGCAAAGGCGTAATCCAAAACTAACGAAGTCGATTCTGTAAAATCCAAAACAACTCCGCCACCAAGTGTTAGACCTTCTTCACTGTTCTCATTGAAAAGTGATTTATACCCGCCTCGAATAAAAAATCTATCTTTTATAGCAAGCTCCCCACCTAAATTAACAACACCGGTATTGTCATTGGGCTGCATTGCTTCTACGCTAAACATAAGGCGCGTCTCTTCATTTACACGAACTAAATCACCGGAAAGTCCTACACGAAAAATAACCGGTATCTGGTAGGATTCAGTTTTCAGAAGACCAACGATGGTCTCATTGTTTCCGGTTGCGTTTGGATCCTGATCGATGCGTTGCAAAAGGTCTTTACCATCCAGCCGCATCTCGCTGCCAAGATTCGAAAAACTTACGCCCAATTGAATATCACGAAACTGGGTAACAAATAACAGTCCAACATCAACGCCAAACCCTTGAGCTGTTTCATTATGAATCTTTTGGCTGATATACTTGACAGTGCCGCCAATTGAAAACAAATTGGTAAGATTGCGTGAATAAGAAAGCCCCACAGCTACGTCTTGCGCTGAAAATCTATCTCCCGTTCCATTGGGTTCGAACACTGTTGTAACGGGCTCATCGCCAAAGCTGAGTGAAGTAAAACTCAGCCCAATTGCATTTGTACCATCGATATTATAAACCATGCCGGCCCAATCAAAATTGGTGTCCAGAAACCAATTTGTATGAATAAAGTTGGCATGAGATTGCCCGGATTTAGAAATAGCGCCGGGATTCCAGTAAATGCTGGTTGCATCACCTGCAACTGCGGTATAAGCTCCACCCATTGCAACACTGCGTGCTCCAACGGCTATTCCTAAAAAATCTGCAGCTGTTGTTCCTGTTTTATCTTGCGACAAGGCAGGCAGAGAGAACACAATCAGCATGACTACAGCAAGCACGCCAATAATTATTTTGGTCAAATTTTGCATCTTTTTTTCTCCGATCATAATTTCGGCTTACTTTATAATTGCCAGTTTTCCTCTTTTGGTACCAATGGAGGATTCGACGACATAAAAGTACATTCCATAAGCAATATCCAGATTCTCTTTCGTCTTGAGGTTCCACGAAACAGCACCGCTAAAAATATCACCTCCATGATCAATGGTAATGAGATGATCTCCTCTCGAGGTGAAAATATGTATCTTAGCATCACTCGGCAAATTTATGAAATCAATTTTTCGTTCCCCTCTGCCCCGAACGCCAGAGCGCAGGGGTGGCTCAAATGGAGTGGCTACTATATAGGGATTTGGCACCACACGTATCCGATTCAGCAGGCTGTCACTATCGGACGATTGGGAACTGGTGGTGGCACGCTCAGTAGTAAATGTAAAAATATCAGAGCCCCGGAATGGCTTAACTGTACGAATCGAAAAGACGGTACCAGCGGGGAAATCAGTGAAAACAGCATCATCATTAGCCACAAAAAAGAAAATATTCCACGTTCTGGTCAAAGCACCATCAACACCCTCCTCAAAGAAACGCACTTGGTCGAGGGGAGAAATTTTTTGAGTTCTATCCAGATCTGTAAACAAGAATTCGATTTTTTTGTTTTCAGTCAAATTCCAAATTTCAAAATTAACCGGAACGCCTGGCAAAGGAAATGGTCCTGCCGGCGGCAGAGATGTGTCAACCACAGTATCAAAAAATCGAATCTCATAGTCAGAGGGATTGGGAAGTAAGGTTGCTGTTTCTCTTGTAACTTGGTTGGTGATTACGGTGAAGTTACTTTGAATGGCAAATTGCAGCTCTGTGTCAACACCAAACCCGGTGTTATCCTCATCAACCACAATGGCATTTCTTGTAGCAACATTATTAAAAACAAGCTGAACGCCATCAAAGATGTCAGTATCAAATGTTTCATCAGTAAATGGGCTACCCTGCATTTTGAGACTTTGAAAAATAGGGTAATACTGATATGAGATCGTGTATTCTGTGTTTAGCGGTAAAGACCCGGGCACACTACTCTTTATCTTACCATTCTTCGCGTCAAGGTTATAATCGTCAGAAGAAATTAAATCATCGGAAGTATTTCGAACCTCCACGGACTCCAGTATAAAGTTTTGGTTCTGCAAAGTGGTAAATAGTGTGTCTTTAGAAATAAAAGTTTCTGATGTTCCCGTTACATCCAGAACAGAATACGAGTAGGTCAGCGGAACAAGCAACTCTTCACTGTCCAGTTCATCCACATTCGGTTCCCCGGAATCGGGTTTACCATTTTCTTCTGTGCCATCAGGATCATTGGTCCCGGGAGTGCCATCGCTGCCAACATCATCCGTTAAAAAATCCCAGTTATTGTTATTGTCCTGCCCGTCGTTAGACGTATCTAAAAATTCCAAACGATAGGTATGGCCGGTTTGCACCTGCTCATCCACCACTTCGAAGAACATGCTGCCTGTGCCTGTGATTTCCGGAAGTTTGGTAATTTCTGTGGATTTTTCAGGCGGAACAAAGCCGGACACAGGTGTATTAGGCGTTACCACGGCGGTATTGATACCCAACCTAAATTCCCCATTGTCTTCTAAAATAATTGCTTTGGTATTTTCAGATGGAAAAATATCTGAGGCAGCATCTCCGCGATCATATGCCACCACAGCGTAAAAATACTGCCGGCCATTATCCACATCGTCGTCCACAAAAACATGCTGCAGACCGGTGTTCTCACCGAGAAAAAATGAAAGTCCGCGAGCATCTTGCAATAATTCTAAACTGGGCTGAAAGAAACCGTAGTATTCGTTGTCGATATCGAACTGGGCAATGGGTTTAAAGTCCGTTAACGCGCCCTGACCATCCGTAATTTGAAAGGCATCTTGAAAACCACTGTCAGTAGCTTTAAAAACTTTGTAGCCCTCAAAATCCTTAATCCTCAAAACCGGGTCCAAAGAATTTTCAGCCTCGCGATCCCAATACAAGGTAACCTTACCATCTCCCGGAACGGCGGTTAAGACAGGTTTGTCGGGTGGTCTTGGGAACCGGTAATCCGCATCAAATATTTTTTGAACGGTTATACGGTTTTTTAAAAGGTCTGTAATTTCAACATTTCTGCCACCACCATCACCAAAAACAAGTGCAAGTGAGAAACGTTCTGTGCGACCCGCAAGCAATGGGAAGTGACCGGAGCCGTATACAAAGTCTCCATCCTCACCATTAACAGGTTTGTTATTGACAATGGATGCGGGAACTTCAAACAAACCCGGCGTCATCATATCCCACAAACCCTCATCACTGGCCACGTCAATAGCGCCAGCGGGTGTAAAGTAGTTAAAGCTGGTCAAACCAATTTGGTCGGATTCATCCACGTCTGTTTGATCAAAATTTGGTTCACCGGTAGTGGGCGCGCCGTCGTTTTCACCAAAGTCGCCAGTATCGGCAACACCATCTGCACCGACATCATCAAATTCAGCGTCCCAATCGTTATCATTGTCGATACCGTCGTCCCGTCTTTCGTCGATCAACGGGTTGTTCAAGCCGGAACTCTGGAGGTAATCTACATGTAACACGGGCGCAAAAATGTCAATTAACACATTACCCTGGCCATCGCGCCGTATTTGCCGGAAATGTAACTGAAAGTTTTCATCGATAAGACCATCAAGATCGTTATCAATACCATCAAAAGCGTTGGGGTTCACCTGCTCTTGTCCGTTGACAATTACCAAGTTACCCTCAACCAGCCGGGTTGTCCCGGGAACGATTGTTATATTATTTGCTGCAATGCCACTGCCCCTGGTAACGAAAACCGTATCATTCGCCGGCACAGTTACTACACTTCTGTTGAAATCCTGGTCTATGATGACTAATTTATCATTTACCTGAATTGTTCTCGGTTGAAATTCCTCCTCAGTAAAGAGCATACCGGTGGGAATGGTTGAATCTTCTGCATCGCCATCATTATCTATGCCATCAAATGGATTGCCCGGGCTCTCCAAAAAAGCGTAAGCAACAACCCCGACTTCACTTCCTTCCCAAAGAGGATTGCGGTTCACATTGTCATCGAAATCGGCCGTAAAGGTCATATCGAGTTCAACATCAAAAAACGAATAATCGTCGTCCGACTCATTGCCGCTGCCAGTGTTACCTGTTACACCGATAAAAGTACCTACAAGCATACCAAACGCAGTTCTTGTATAATCAGTGGTCGATTCATTTAAAATTTCATATAGCCAGAAAATGGCGTCCTGCGCGAGAAACTGTGACCACTGAAGCCCGCGAACTTTGACTTGAAGACCCAAACCGTTTCTGCCTGGATTATTGCTGTCCGGTTTAAAGTCAACGTCGAACCTGTTATTTCCGGCAAAGTTAAATTCCTCGTCTTTGTTGTCATCAACTACAAAAAAGCTTTCCTGATCCGCATTAAACACATTCTTACCAAACAAACCATTCCAGGCTTCTTGCCAGCCCGGGTCTTCCGGATCGTTTAACTTATCGGGCCAGAAAGGCGGCCACGAGCCTGGATTGTCGCTCATAGCCACACGTTGCTGATTTGTATTAAAATAACGGCCGTCAGGCTCAAACCCCCAAAACTGTCCCGATGTAGATTCCTCCATATTCGTTGTTGGGCGGTTAATCGGGCTTACGACTACAGAGTGAAAAAGCTTATCATCTGACAAGACTTCTGCGCCAACCAAGGGACTTACATCGCCAATATATCCGTTATTATCAAATATCCATGCGCCACGTGGACCACCGCCCACAGGTTGACCAATAACACCCCAGTTCCCATAAACTGTTTTTACCAGGTTTGCATTGTGCACGGCAGAACGTCTGAATTCCCGGCCACTATTTTGAGAAAATGCAGCCTGGAAGGAAAATAAAGTTAAGAAAATTGCACTAAAAATTATTCGGGTCACGTTATTCATCTCTTACCTAATAAGTTTGTTATTAACTTAGAATTTTAGAAATCTACAGATAATCCAAGCTCAATTCTTCTTGGTTCGGAAAAGTGGGTTTGATTGGTAAAAAACTGCTCTTTAGTATTAACCAAATCCGGTGCATTGGTTCGTACCGCTCGTTGCAAGTCTGTCGTAAAGCTAGCATCACCTGTGTCATCAAACACATTAATCTCGTTCAAAGTATCAAAGATATTGAAAACTCTTAAGAACAAATTTCCATCGAAATTACCGGGCAAATCAAAACCATAGAAGGCTCGCAGATCCAGTTGACTAAAAGCTGGTTTACGTTCGCTATTGGTTTGTAATGTTGAAACATCTACGTCTGCTCGTGGCGTAAATGGCTGGCCGGAACCATATTGAAATAGTAAGCTTCCGCCCCATTTGTCGCGTGAATAAGTCAGGTTCGCGTTGAATGTGTGTAATTGATCCCAACCGACAGTGGTTAATTGAATTTCAGGTAAAGTGCCCGCCGCCAATGCGTCCCGTGTTGCCTCGGGATCAGAGTTTGTGGCTTTTGCAATTTGAAATGTGTAATCCATATTAGCTGAAAAACCCTGATTAAATCTTTTTGTAAGAGACAAAACGACACCTCGAACAAAGCCAAAATCACTATTCACAATCTTGCTATAGGTTTGTGAACCGCCAAAAACCTCGATTTCGTCAGAAGCCGTGCCGGCAAGATCACGAATGTCTCTAAAGAAAATCGCTATGTCCATTCCAATATTATCACCTATTTGCTGCTGTAATCCGATTTCACCACTTATTGTAAATTCAGGATCTAAGTCTGTATTACCAATTGTTCCCTGATTGCCGGTACCGGAGCCTAACTCAAATTCAGGATTCTGATAGAGTCTTTGGAAATTTGGGATTTGAACAAAATGCCCATAAGAAAAATGGAAAACCCCCTGGTCCGTAATAGGAAAGGCAATTCCGATACGTGGACTAATTCTCGTTTTTGTTCCAGCTTTCTTAAACCAATATTTTTCTCTATCTGCAACTGTGAGAGAAGTTTCGCCGGGGTCTTGAAAGCCATTCCCATCTAAATCATTAAACCGGTTCGAAGGCTTAATTGGTTCAAAAATGTTTGGATCGCTCTCATCGGTAAGCACAATACCATCCGGGTCAAAATGGTCAAAGCGTACGCCGATATTAACGATCATGCTTTCGAATTCCATTTTATCCTGAATATAACCAGAAAACTCTATAGGCTTATGCCGGTATCTATCTGTAAACTCTGAGCTTACTGGTAGAATCTGGAAATCGACATACGGACTCGCAAAACCGACTACCTGTCCAGATGTGTCAGTAATAAATGGATCAAATCCTGTTTCAACAGGTCGCAAATCAATATCCTGGAAAAAGATATTGTGTTGCCGGAATTCAATTCCGGTTTTAATCTGGTGATTATTCGTAACCTGGCTGGTTATGTCAAACTTCCCTAAGGTCGTTTCTGTTTCTCTGCGAAAGCGTTTTAAATCTGTACCACCGGAATGAAAACTGAAACTAGTCAAGTCTGTAAGGAAAATAGGATGAACATATTGGTTTGGATTTTCTATTAAAATACCACCCGCATCTGTCAAAATGGGAGCGCCGCTTGCATCCGTTTGAATATCCAAGCCCTCAAATGTCTTGTCTTCAAACGTCTTAGTAAAAAACGAGAATCCAAAATCATAAAAAGTCCTAGAACTTAATGCATGGGTCCATTTGGCAATATGAGTATTACCCCTTTGGAATTTCTCTTTGGCGCCATCAGGATTTAAAATGAACTGCCGGTCAAAATCCTGAAAGTCTTTATCACTCTTCAGGTAAATATAGCTTAATTTAATCGATGGAGTCAGTCTATAAACCAGTTTCGCTTGCGCAAATATTTCTTCACTACCCCCCATATCGACAATCTCATTATCTCCTACATTGTTAGGGTCCGTAGGCAATAAAAGCAAAGAACCATCACTATTTGTAAGAGGATTGCCATTATCATCCC
>JAJDAE010000359.1 GCA_029262035.1 Candidatus Zhuqueibacterota bacterium | reverse complement strand
GCAGATGTCGTAATAATTTTAGAAACAACTTCACGAATTTCATTTATCTCTTCTGCAATCTCATCTAACTTTTCTTTTTTTGAAAGATAAGCCGCCTTATATTCAGGATTAAGGCCAACCTTAATTTTTGTGGGTACACTTGTCACGCAGCCAATAGTCGATGCACGGACGCCATTAACCGCTGAAAGAGTTCCGCCCACAATCAGCCCCTTGGAACTCGCTAAAAGAATTTCATTTTTTACAGAGATCCTGGAATCCCTAATTTCGTTAGCAACATGGAGACTTCCTTCACAAATTACATTTTGATGATGAATATAAACCGCCTGGATATCTCCCCCAGCTTTAATCTTGTTCTGACCATCCCCGGTAATTCCCAAGCGTACGACCAGATTCCCACCACAATTTATATTTGCACGATCAACCATTCCTTTAATTTCAACATCATAAGGTGTTGTAATTTCAAAGCCGGGCTTAACGTTAACAGCCACTTCCACAGAACTATTTACACGTAAATTCCCTGTTGTATAATCAACTGAACCCTTGATTTTACAAACCGGATCAACCTCAACCATGTGATCTTTGGGTTTATATTTAATAACGCCATCACAGGAAGCTCTGATGATGAGATCGTTTTCTTCATCTACATAAGTATTCAGGCCTGGTTTTACAATAACATCATCGCCATTGACAGTTGGGATTTCTTTACCAAATATATCATAGCCCAACTCCCCTGCACTGGCAGGCGTTTTTTCAACTAATATTGCATCCTTTTCAACTGAATGAATGAGGTTGACTTCTTTAGAATCAACATGGCCATCTTTATGGATTTTTGGCTTAAGTGAATGTTCAGTCGGGAAGAAGTATTCCAGTAGTGCATTTTCTCCTTTTATCGGTTTAAGACCTTCGGCTATCAGCACTTCAGTATTTTCATTTTTGTCAAAAAGTTGCTGCACACGCTCCTTTTTTAATCCGTATTTTACCCCCGAATCATGCAGAACCCGAAAAACACTTTGTTCAGAAAACACGTCCGGTGCGGCATCATCAATGTTTTCTACGACGAGACTTGCCTGCATTTTATCTTCGGATACTTTTACTTTCAAAAAATGACTTATGTCGGGAGTTAGATCTGTCACAGTTCAGCGTTCAATTGACATTATTTCAAATCATCTACTTCCAAGCTCAATATTGCTCAGACTCGGCTTTCTTAATTACTTTCGCAATTTCTTTAGGCACCTCAGACTTAACGAAAGCTCCGGCACCACCACTATACACATCGTGCATACTAATATCATTTTCTTTTGCAATGAGCGAATCTATCGGCGTTATATTTTTCTTATATGCCGAATCCAATATTATATGATATACATCTTCGCCATTGGCTTTTCCATGTTTGCGATAAGATTGTATGGTCTCAGAATCAATTATATTTACCTCTCGGCTATAATCTAAAGTCTCTTTCTCATCGTTTAGTTTTGCATCAACTTCCGCACCATTTTCCAGTAATATTTTCACAATATCAGTGTTACCGAGGACAGTGGCTGTCATCAGTGGGCTGTGTCCCTTTTTATCATGCGCATTCACATCCGCACCTTTCTGAATTAAGAGTTCGACAGTTGTTGTATGTCGTTCAAAAATGGCATGGAACAATGCTGTATGCCCTTTAAGATCTCTATCATGAATGTCACTAGCGCGACTATCAAGCAAGGCCTCAATCGTTGAAGTGTGACCATTGAGTGCGGCGAGCATAAGCGCGGAATAACCATCCTTGCTTTTGGCAGTGATATCGGCGTGAAGTGTGAGGAACGATCTTACGGTTGTTGTATGCCCTTTTCCTGCAGCTCGCATCAGTGCAGTGTAACCATTCTTGTCTTTTGCATTTATATTAGCACCCTTGAGTACAAGAGTTTGAACAACAGTTGATTGCCCGTTAGCACCGGCAAACATTAAAGCATTCCAGCCCAAATTGTCCTTTGTATCGACTTCTACGCCATGATAAACCAACATTTCAACAGTCGGATTATAGCCATTAAAGGAAGAAAGCATCAACGCAGTTAAGCCATCTTTATTAGAAACATTCGCATTTGCTCCTTTAAGCAAGAGGCATTCTACGGTTGATGTATGATCATTATTTGCTGCTTTCATTAACGGCGTATACCCGTTCTTATCTTGCAGTTCGAAATCGACTTCACTTTTTAACAAACCATCGACCGTATTGGTTTGTCCATTGCTGGAAGCGATAGCGATGGCGGTCTGGCCTTCATAATCCTTCAAGTTTGCAGTGGCCTGGTTATTGAGAAGTGCAGACACACACGCATCCTGGCCATTAAAAGCTGCTATCATCAATGCAGTTCGACCATCTTTATCTTGCTCATCAATATTGCATTTACTGTTGAGCAAAGCCTCGATGGTTGATGCATGTCCATTGAATGCTGCAACCATGAGCGGGGTACGGCCATTGGTACTTTTCTGATTATTGCTTGCCTTAAAAGCCAACAGAGCTTTAACGGTTGAAGAATGTCCTTTGTTAGCTGCTTTAAATAAAGCCGTCCAGCCATCCTTATCTTTTGCATCAACTTCGGCGCTGTTTTTCAGCAAGACCTTAACCGTATCTGTTTTCCCACCACTTGCAGCAAGCATAAGAGCAGTTAAATCATTTTGCTCCGTGAGGTTTATGTTTGCACCGTTTTGCAATAGAATTTCTACCGCCATAGTACAGCCATTAAATGCGGCAACCATGAGCGGTGTCAAAGCGTCATTATCTCTTGAATCGATTTCAGCACCGCTGGCTAACAGAGCATCGACACTCGCCGTTTGGCCATTTAAGGCGGCAATCATTAATGCGGTTCGACCACTTTTATTTCTGTCATTTATCTTATCGGTTTTCGTAAAAAGTACCCCTAAAGTAGAGGCATGTCCCTGTTCAGAAGCTTTCATCAATGCCGTCATACCAGCTTCATCCTTGGCATTAACATCGGCGTTACCTTTGAGTAAGGCCTGAACTGCTGCAGTGTGTCCACCGTAGCAAGCCGCCATCAAAGGCGTTTGCCCATCATTTTTTAAAGTGTTTACATTTGCACTTTTATTTAGTAATGCCTCAACTGTAGAAGTAAAGCCGTGAGCCGCAGCAACACTTAATGCACTGAGGCCTGCCTTATTTTTTGCATTCACCTTTACCTGATTATTTTGATGAACATGGTTATTTAAAAGTGCCTGGACTGTAGCTGTATAATTTTTGTCGGCAGCTTTCATCAGTGCGGTCCAATCTTCGTCGTCTTTGAGGTTCGGCTCGGCACCGCTCTTCAAAAGAATATCTACTATATCCGATTGGGCATTGTCTGCAGCAATCATCAAAGCAGTTTGTCCGTTACCACTGCGCAAATCCAATTTAGCGCCATACTCAATCAGGGTCTCAAGGGGTGCCGAATGACCTTTTTCGGCAGTAATCATTAATCCTGTACGTCCACTTTTGTTGTAAGTGTTTATTTCGGCCGCATTCTCCAAAAGACACTCAACGGTGTCTTTATCACCCTGGCCTGCTGCCCTCATAAGTGGCGTCCAACCGTGCTGGTCAACCGCGTTTAAGTCGGCGCCATGTTCCATTAAAATATTGAGAATAGTCAGGTTTCTGGTGAAGACTGATCGGAAAAGCGCGTGATATTGATTTTTATCTTTCAGATTAACGTTCGCACCATTATTCAACAACATTTCCACTGTGGCGATATGTCCGTTATCCACGGCAAACATTAGAGCCGTAAGGCCATCCCGGGTATAAGCATCCACATTTGCGCCATTTGTTAACAGAGCTGCAACAGTCGATGTATGGCCTTCAATTGCAGCGGCCATCAACGCAGTTAACCCTAAATTATCTGTAGCCAGAAATTTGCGTTTTTTATCTTCATGGAAGCCTTCGAATTTTTTGGGGTTATTACTACCTGTTCCAGGCAAGCCGTACTTCCAGACTTCAATTGCAGCATTTTTCCACCGTGTATAAACAAAAGCAAAAATGGAAAAAACAACACTCGTGAACAAGCCAATCCAATAAAATTTTAGAGGAATAAAAATAATTAAAGCTAACCATATTACCTGATAAATCACAAAGGCCGGCACCGAACATAGAAGCAACCCCAGTGGATGCAAAAAAGTTACTGCTGCAACAAGGTATGGGTTATGCCACTTCCATTTTTTAATTGCGTTCTGTCTTTGAGCCTCAAATAAATTGACCTTCCCAGAAAAAGAAAAGTCTTTTATTTCATTTGGAGAATTTTTGTCTGTTTTCATTTTTAGATTATTCCATTAACCTTACTGTCGATCCTGGGCTCTACCTCCAACCTCTTTGAATTAGATTCGACATTCTTGTAATAAACTCAATCAATTTATCGGTAATTGCTTCTAAATACTTAAAAAAATCTTTAATTAAGACTCCATACATTCCTTGACTAATTGCCCGAAAAGCAATATTTTTGAATAAAACAATTTATGGAATACTCAGATGATACGTCTCTCTAACATTAAATTACCGCTTGATCATACTGAAGAAGATCTGGCCAAATTTATTCTGTCGGCTTTAAAAATTCATCGGGAACAACTGCTTGAAACTAAGATTTTTCGTCGCAGTGTTGATGCCCGTAACAAAAGAGACATCTGCCTGATCTACACCATGGATATCAAAACCACGATAGATAGCAAATTACTCGAGCAGTTTGCCGATGTTCAGACGATCAAAGAAACACCGGACATGACCTATAAATTTGTCGCTCAAGCTGCTAAAAATTTGATTGAACGTCCTGTGGTGATTGGTTTTGGCCCCTGCGGTATTTTCGCTGGCCTGGTTTTAGCACAAATGGGGTATCGCCCCATTATTCTCGAACGCGGCAAGGAAGTACGTGAGCGTACCCAAGACACCTTTGGCTTTTGGCGCAAAAAAGGGCTCAATACCGAATCGAATGTGCAATTTGGTGAAGGCGGTGCAGGCACGTTTTCTGACGGTAAATTATCCACACAGATTAAAGATAAAAAACACCACGGCCGGAAAGTGCTAAATGAATTTGTCGAAGCCGGTGCGCCAGAAGAAATTTTATTTGTGAGCAAACCACATATCGGCACATTAAAATTAGTGCCCATGGTTGAAAAAATGCGGGCCAAGATAATTGCGCTCGGTGGTGAAATTCGTTTTAATACGCGGGTTGATGATTTTCATATCACAAACGGCCAGATCAGCGGACTAACTTTGGCTGGTGGCAAACAAATTAAATCAAATCATATCGCACTGGCAATAGGTCACAGTGCGCGCGACACCTTCCAAACTATTTATGACAAAGGGGTTTCTATTGAAGCGAAACCTTTTTCGATCGGCTTTAGGATTGAACATAAACAATCGCTCATCGATCAGGCCTACTTTGGTAAGAGCGCCGGACACCCAATTTTGGGCTCTGCGGATTATAAACTGGTACATCATTGTAAAAACGGGCGTTCGGTTTATAGTTTCTGTATGTGCCCCGGTGGGACGGTGGTTGCCGCAACCTCGGAAGAACATTGCGTTGTTACCAACGGCATGAGTCAATATTCGCGCAACGAAATGAATGCGAACAGTGCAATCGTTGTCGGCATTGATCCGTCTGACTACCCTGGTCATCCATTAGCAGGTATCGAGTTGCAACGTCGGTTAGAGAACGCCGCTTTTAAGCTTGGCGGTGGCAACTATGATGCGCCGGCACAACTGGTTGGTGATTTCTTACAGGGCAAATCTTCGGAGTTATTAGGTGAAGTTGAACCATCCTATCGACCGGGTATTAAACTGACCGAACTATCTGACTTGTTACCGGACTATTGTATTGCGGCAATTCGTGAGGCGCTGCCAATGTTTAACCGAAAGATTAAAGGTTTTGCCATGGACGAAGCAACCCTTACCGGGGTTGAAACCAGAACATCGTCACCCATCTGCATTAAGCGTGGTGCGGATTTCCAGAGTCTTAACACCAAGGGTTTATACCCGGCAGGTGAGGGCGCTGGTTACGCTGGTGGCATCATGTCTTCAGCCATCGATGGCATTAAAGTCGCCGAAGCGATGGCGTTGAGCATTAATTACATAGCGTCGGTATGAAAATGGAAAGAGAAACTGTCCGCTATTTTTGTAATTCATGTGATTGTGTTGACTTTTTCTTTCTTTTTCGTAATTTGAAGATGATATATATTTGGTTTATTCATCGGAATAGGCCGGAATTAGTTAGGCGGAATAATTGATAGCTTATGTGTAAGAACGGGAAATGATGTTAAAAGGAAAAATATAAACAATTGTGTTTATCCCGCCTATTTAATAGTACAAGAACAACGGAATATACACGAACGTTGTAGTGCATTGACAAAAACAAACGAGAAGGTTCCAAATTCCTATATTCAAATTAATGAAATTTAATAAACCAACTAAATTCCTTTTACAACCCTACCCATTCTATTATGAAGGTAAATTTCTTGTTATCATCACTGGGCTAATTTTCTTGATGACATTTTTTTTCAACTATTTATTCAAGCCATTCAACGTAAATATAATAGAGCATAAGTTTGATTTTTTTTGGATTTGTATCATCCATGCATTTATTTCTATTCTGGTATTTCTTGCCCTGATTTTCATTTTAAAAATAAATCTCAGAATAGATGAATCTTGGAGTGTATTAAAAGAAATAATCTTTCTAACTGTGCTTCTATTTTTAATAGGAATGGGGCAATTTCTAATAAGAGATACCATTTACAACAATCCCAACAATTGGTCATTTGCGTATTTTTTCGAAGAAATTAGAAACACCTTTTTAATAGGTATGTTGTTTACTTTTATCATAGTCCCTTTCAACTTCAATCGTCTTTACCATCAAAACTTTGCAAAAGCACGTTCAATAAATCTTAATAATTATCAGAAAGCAGTTTCATTAAACTCGTCTGTTATTTTTATTGAAACACAGGTAAATGACGAGGCTTTTAATTTAGAAATTTCTAGTTTTCTATTTGCCAGGGCGGATGGGAATTATTTAGAAATCCATTTATGCAAAGAGGGAAAAATAAAAAAACTCTTCAAAAGAATTTCCATCAAAGATTTAAATTCAAAGCTATCATCATACCCTTTTATCATTAAAACCCATAGGTCTTATCTAACTAACTTATATCAAGTAGTAGATGTGACTGGAAATGCCCAAGGATATAAATTAAAAATTAAAGAATATTCTGATGTTATCCCAGTTTCTCGCAAAATGATACCCTTTTTCGAAGACAAAATGAATAATCTAAAAGCATAGCTTGTTTTTCACACCAAAACCTTGTCTGTCATCACAAATAGAATTCTAATATCTTTTTAACCCTTATATTGATGCCTTAATAACAAAAAAGGGTTAAACAATGAGACGGTATGACTTAGATTGGATTAGGATTAGTGTTTTTGCACTTCTGATTCTTTATCACATAGGAATGTTTTTTGTTTCTTGGGGATGGCATATTAAAAATCACACTATTTACACTTGGGCAGAAATTCCAATGCTATTTGTGAATCAGTGGAGGTTACCAATTCTATTCTTAGTATCTGGCATGGGTACACGATTCGCACTTTCAAGGAGGTCAATAGCTCAATTCTTAATAGAACGCCATAACCGATTACTAATTCCATTGGTATTTGGTATGATTGTTATTGTAGCCCCACAGGTATATATTGAAAGGATAGTAAGTGGCCAATTTGATGGTTCATTTTTTGATTTTTACCCGTTTTACTTTGAGGGAGCTTATCCGGAAGGAAATTTTAGCTGGCATCATTTGTGGTTTTTACCTTATCTGTTTGTTTTCTCTTTCATATTAAGTCCAATCTTTATATTTCTTAGGAATAATTCAAAATCTAAATTTATTCAATTGGTAGGCAGTCTTTTTAAATCTAAAATAGGCATTTTCACTTTTCTTATACCTCTGATTTTAATCTTAATTTACATAAGACCTCATTTTCCTGTTACACACAACCTCGTAAATGACTGGTATACATTTTCATATGATTTGATTTATTTCTTTTATGGTTTTTTATTCATATCCATTGGAGAAGTATTCTGGAATAAAATAAAAACCATAAAAAAAACAGCAACGATTATAGGTATTCTATCTTTTCTAATTTATTTATTCCTTGTATATCAAGAACCGGAAATTCCATTACTATATGAATTGGCTTCAATAGCTAAAGGCTTAAATGCAGGTTGTTGGATTGTTGTTGTACTTGGATATGCTAGCCAATGTCTGTCAAAATCGGGTAAATGGAGAGCTTATCTTAATCAAGCAGTCTATCCATTTTACATTGTTCATCAAACTATCATTGTTATTTTAGCATACTATTTATATGATGCTGATATAAGTGGTTTTATAAAATTTATAATTCTACTCGTTGGTACGCTTGGTGGAAGTTGGTTAGTATTTGAAATTGTACGAAGAAATGTATTAACCAGAATACTAGTTGGAATCAAAACTATACCAAAAAACAAGAACAGAATATGAAAATTCAAAAATACATAATTTCGGCTATTGCATGTACGCGGCAAGATGGTGAACGAAATGGATCGCGTAAAAAGCGAAGAGAAACCGCAATTTGGCAGCGGTGTAATTGGGAACATTTAATCCGCGATGAAGAAGTTTTTGACTAGATTCATTCAACTCTGTAAACATGGTTATGTTGACAATCCGCATAAATGGCAATAGTCAAGCTTTCACGCTATATAAAATTAGGTTGCTGAAAAGGATTGGGGTGTCACTGAATTTGCAATTGATGATAATCTGGATTTTGGTAAATAAAAGGCCGGGAATGTGCCAGGCACTTTAAAGTCCTGGCACATTGTTCCTACCATTTAATCACTCATACGCCTCCAATGGCGGACAGGCGCAAACCAGATTTCGATCACCGTAAACATTATCAATTCTACCCACCGGCGGCCAGAATTTATTCTCGCGTAAATAGAGCAACGGATATACAGCTTTCTCCCGTGAGTACGGCAGTTCATAGTTTTCTGAAATGACAATCTCAGCCGTATGCGGCGCATTTTTCAGCACGTTATTTTCTTTGTCTGCCGTGCCATTTTCAATCTCACGGATTTCTTCACGGATTTGCAACAATGCATCACAGAAGCGATCCAGTTCATCCCGGGATTCACTTTCGGTCGGTTCAATCATCATGGTGCCCGGAACCGGGAAAGAAACTGTCGGCGCATGGAAACCATAATCCATCAGCCGTTTGGCAACATCTTCCACTTCAATGTTTGCAGATTCTTTAAACGGCCGAAAATCAAAAATCATTTCGTGTGCGGCACGGTCTTTTTCGCCCTTGTATAAAATAGGAAAGGTTTCCTGTAGGCGCGAGACGATATAGTTAGCATTTAGAATCGCCCATTTTGTGGCGTCGGTTACGCCTGCGCTGCCAAGCATCTTTATGTAGGCGTATGAAATCAGCAAAATGCTTGAACTACCCCACGGTGTACCCGAAACTGCGGGAATGCCTTTTTCCCCTCCGACCGGCACGACTGAATGGGTCGGCAAAAATGGCGTCAGGTGTTTTGCCACGCCAATTGGTCCCATACCCGGACCACCCCCACCATGCGGAATGCTGAAGGTTTTGTGCAGGTTGATGTGACAAACATCCGCGCCAATAATTGCCGGATTGGTCAATCCTACCTGGGCATTCAAATTGGCGCCATCCATGTAAACCTGGCCGCCGTTCTCATGCATAATTTCGCACATCTCTGTAATTTTACTTTCAAAAACACCGTGGGTGGATGGATACGTCACCATCATTGCCGCCAACTTTTCCCTATTTTCCACAGCTTTTGCTCGCAGGTCTTCCAGATCGATATTGCCTTTTTCATCGCACTTCACGATGATGACGTCCATGCCGGTCATCACTGCACTGGCAGGATTGGTGCCGTGCGCAGACGAGGGAATTAAAACCACATTGCGGTTGCCGTCTCCCCTACTCTTGTGGTAAGCACGAATAACCAGCAAACCTGCGTACTCACCCTGAGCGCCGGAATTAGGCTGCAATGAAATCGCATCAAAGCCGGTAATTTCACACAGCATGGCTTCCAACTCATCAAAAACCTGCCGGTAGCCACGCGCCTGATCTTGCGGAACAAACGGGTGCAGTCTGCCAAACTCCGGCCAACTTACCGGGTACATTTCTGTGGCCGCGTTGAGTTTCATGGTGCAAGAGCCTAACGGTATCATCGAGCGCGTCAGTGACAGATCACGATTCTCGAGCCTTTTAATGTAGCGCATCATTTCTGTTTCGGAATAATAGGAATTAAAAACCGGATGCGTGAGATACTCGGTCTGACGCGCCAGTTCTGCTGGAAATCCGAATTTGTCAACACCTGTCTCAAATGAAACCGGTTCTGCTTTTTGCTGCAGAGCTTGCCGAAAAACAGTTAAGATATTTTGAATATCTTCGGGTTGAGTGGTCTCGTCCAAAGTTATGCCGATGTGTTTATCATCAATAAACCGAAAATTAATTCTGGCTTCTAGTGCAAGGTTACGAATTGTTGCATTATCAATTTCGTGTTCGATACAAATCGTATCAAAGAAAGCTGAATTAACTTGCTTTAAGCCGTTCTTCTCTAATTCATCTGCCAATATTTTTGTAGAAATATGGATATTTTTTGCGATGTTTTTAATGCCGTCAGGTCCGTGGTAAACCGCGTACATGCCGGCCATAATTGCCAATAAAGCCTGTGCCGTACAAATGTTTGAGGTCGCTTTTTCACGGCGGATATGCTGCTCGCGGGTTTGCAGAGCCATCCTGTATCCTGACTTACCATTGGCATCTATCGAAACGCCAATGATACGTCCCGGCATGTGCCTTTTATAGGCATCGCGTGCGGCAAAATAAGCAGCGTGGGGACCGCCGTATCCTAGCGGTACACCAAACCGTTGGGACGAACCCACCACCACATCTGCATCCATCTCTCCCGGTGGTTTTAACAGCGCCAAGCTCATTAAATCAGCTGCGACTGCCACCAAGGCACCCGCGTCATGTGCCGTTTGAATAAAGCTGGAGTAATCAGAAACCTTGCCATCAACATTTGGATATTGTAAGAGGGCGCCGTAAGTATTTTCATCAAAAACAAATTTTTCATGATCGCCAATAACCAGCGTGATGCCCAACGGCTCCGAACGTGTTTTAAGGA
>JAJDAE010000358.1 GCA_029262035.1 Candidatus Zhuqueibacterota bacterium | reverse complement strand
TGAAATCTCTATCTATAATTGAGAAGTCAACAATACGCTCATAAGGCGCTAAAAATTGATTTACAGAAACTATAAGTGAGCTGACAAATTCACGGAGTTTTTCCAGACTAATTTTTTTTAGGTTGAGTTGCTCGTATTCGTAATCGGGATAAATTAAAATAGTATTGTAAGCTCTGTGATCGCCAACCAGGAAAATTGATTTTATTGAATCGAAATCTCTGAACAGGTTTTCAATTTTTTGAGGCGAAATTGTTTCTCCCCGAATATTTTTATAGATTTCTTTTTTGCGGTCAATTATTTCATAAAATCCATTGCGATCTTCTGTGAAAATATCGCCGGTGTGCAGCCAGCCTTTTTCAAACCCCTCTATTTTTTCATTCAAATAACCCATCATCACGTATGGACCTTTTATGAACATTTCGTTGTCTTTACCGAGTTTTATTTGAATGCCGGGTAAAGTCTTACCGACTGAGTTTTCTTTATATTGAAAAAACGGAGTCATTGTAATGCCGCCTGTGGCCTCGGTCATGCCAAATCCGCTCATCAGCTCAATGCCAACATTCTGGAAAAAACGGAAAATGTCTGAACTCAAATAACCCGCAGCCGAAAGCCCCCATTTCAATTTGCCGCCGGTTAATTTTTCCACGATAGGTTTTATCTCTTCAAGCGGGGCATGGTAGATGTCAATTTTTTCCTGCGCTTTTTCATAAAACTGCATCCATTTTTTGGGGATACTTATGAGCACAGTTGGCTTGGTTATTACCATTGTAGAAATCATGGTTTCGATTTTTGGGTTTTCAAGGAAGATGTAGATTGCGCCCCAGAAAATACAACCCATCATTTCAAAATAACGGCCGAAAGTGTGGAATAGTGGCAGGTAGCAGATAAAACGATCGTTGTCCCCGATTTCAGGTAACGCCAGGGCTCTGGCAAATCGTTTGCTTACAAGATTCAATTGCGAAAACATAATGCCTTTAGGCTGTTGAGTGGTTCCGGAAGTGTACATGATCGTTGCCAGATCTGCCGGCTTCACGTTTTCAATGAATTTTTTTACTTTATTCGCACCGATATTTTTAGAAAAATCCAAAAAAGTTTGGTAATCGATGAAATTTTCGTTCTTTACCTCAGGAGTAAAATTTATACCGATAATTTCCTTCAATCGGGGCAGGTTGTTTTTTATTTTTACGATTTCTTTATATTGCCCGGAGTTTGAAACAAAAATAATTGTTGTTTTCGAATGGTCCAGAATAAATTCGATATTCTGTGTTGTCGTGTTGGTTGGCAGTGGAATATTGACCAGACCAATCATCAAACATGCGAGATCGATGCAAACCATTTCTAAACTGTTTTCGGAAAGAATCGCCACGCGGTTTTTCTTGAAATCGCCCTCTGTTAGCGAAATTAAACCGCGTGCAATATCCTGTACTTTTCTGTGGACCATTCCCCAAGTATGTGAAGTAACTTTTTTCCCGCGAACGGTCTTAAAAAGCGGCCGGTCATTGTATTCCAGTTTGCGTTGTAAGAAAAGTTCGCCGGTTGTAAAGTCAGAAATTTCGACAAGGCGCACCATAAGAGTACACCATTTATTGGTGTCGTCATTTTTGTAAATCGATTGCAGCAGTGAAGGCGTTCGCAGGAAGTTAAGGTATTGATGAATGGGGCCTCTGAGTTTATGCTGGGCTGCATCCGCTGCGTCCTGATGAAGCCGAATCAGCCATTGGCCGAATTCTAAAAACACAGGTAGTTCTTTTGATGCAACAGACTTGAGCCGGGTTCGCAATTTTAGAAGTTCAATGAGAGTTTTTTCAAGCGCTTCATCTTCAAAAATATTATTGGGTGTTTGGATGAAAGTATTCAGTTTTTTGAATAAAAGTTCTTTCTTTGTGGCAGACATTTATCGTCCCTAAAGAATTTTTGGAATTTATTTCGAATGAAATACGCTTAAAACTTATAGGTAAATTAAAGGGAAAAAATACTAAAAACAATCATTTTATTTGGAAGCAATTTATTGATATTTTAACATAACTTAAACTATGTTTTACTTGCATTTACTGCACAAAACTATTATTATCTTTATTCATTATTAACACGATTAGTATAGTAGAGAAAGGAGACCCTGCAAATTATGTCTGACGTAAGAAATGTGATTATTATAGGCTCTGGCCCTGCCGGTTATACGGCCGCAACTTACAATGCACGTGCGAATTTAGCGCCATTGGTTTTTGCCGGTCCCGAGCCCGGCGGACAATTAACTTTGACCACTGAAATAGAAAATTATCCCGGTTTCCCTCAGGGCGTTCAGGGACCTGAATTAATGAATAATATGAAAGAACAAGCCGAACGTTTCGGCGCGGAAGTTGTCTGGGATGCAATCACAAAAGTTGATTTTTCCAAGCGGCCATTTGAATTATTTGTCGGTGAGAAAGCCTATTACGGCCACACTGTAATCATTGCTGCGGGGGCTTCGGCGCAGTTGCTGGGGCTGGAAAATGAATTGAAATTGATGGGACGCGGCGTTTCGACCTGCGCAGTTTGCGATGGCGCTTTTTATCG
>JAJDAE010000357.1 GCA_029262035.1 Candidatus Zhuqueibacterota bacterium | reverse complement strand
AGCCTTTGTGGCAACTTCCAAACACTTTCTCAGCCATTTTTTGAATCAATGTAGCAATGACAAATATAAAAGTCAGGTAAAAAAATCAAAATAATATGAATGCTATTAAAGGATTTCTCATCGACCTGGACGGAGTACTTTACATCGAGGACGAAGTGACACCTGGTGCCATCAAGACCATTAATTGGCTGCGGGACCAAGGCATACCATTTAGATTTATCACGAATACCACAATCCGCTCAAGAGAATCGATTTCTAAAAAGATAAATGATTTTGGTTTTGAAGTTGAGACGAATGAAATTTTCAGCACTTGTACTGTCGCAGCCAGCTGGTTAAAACAGAATGACTTCAATAAAATACATTTGATGGTGACCGATAATGCCAAAATCGACTTTGCTAATTTTGACCTTAATTCAGACAATCCTGACGTGGTTTTAGTCGGGGACATTGGCAGCCAATTTAATTATGAAAATTTGAACCAGGCCTTTCGGCTCGTCAACAGCGGCGCAAAGCTGGTTGCGCTGCAAAAAAATCGCTTCTGGAAAACAGCGGAGGGGCTATCGCTAGATGTGGGCGCTTTTGTCACGGCGCTGGAGTATGCCTGCGAGGTCGAGGCGGTTTTAATTGGCAAGCCAAACCGCGCTTATTTTGAAATGGCGCTGGCAGACATGCAGCTTCCGGCCTCGGCGGCAGCCATGATCGGCGATGATATTTTCACAGATATAAAAGGCGGAAACGAAGCTGGTTTAAAAACTATTCTTGTAAAAACGGGAAAATTCCAGAAAACAAGCCTTGAAAAAGTAGATGTTAAACCTGATTTTCTGATAGAATCAATTAGCGAACTTAAATCTATTCTTTAGGTCGCATTCACAAAACAAAATCACAAATTTATTTATTGAAAAGGTAATTACTTCCAAATTCGTGATGGAACCAATCAAAACAGAAATAGGAAAAATTTACAAGTCTGAATCAGGAAGGGTATTAGCCAGCCTAATACGAATCCTCGGTGACCTTGATTTAGCTGAAGAAGCATTACAGGACGCATTTTATAAGGCCTTGGAAAAGTGGCCAAAAGAGGGGATCCCTAAAAATCCTTATTCCTGGTTAGTTTCCGCTGGAAAGTTTAAAGCCATCGACTCAATTAGAAGATTAGGGCGAGGAAAAGAACTTTTTCCGGAAAAATTATCTCTTGAAAAAGAGGACTTGGATGGGGATTTTATCGATCCTCAAGATTGGGAAAATATTCTTATTGAGGATGACCAGCTACGATTGATATTTTATTGCTGCCATCCTTTAATACCTTTGGATTCCAGAATCGCCCTTTCTCTTAAAGAGGTTTGCGGAATGAGTACCGATGAGATTGCCCAGGCCTACCTCGTATCCTTTGAAACCATAAAAAAAAGAATTTCCAGGGCAAAGGCTTTAATCAAAGAGAAAAAAATCCCTTATGAAATTCCTTCCAAAGCTGAGGTGACCAGGCGTACGGATGCGGTATTACATGTCATTTATTTGATATATAATGAAGGCTATTCTGCAAGCTCTGGAGAAGTTCATATTCGAAGAGAACTCACGGAAGAGGCCATTTTTTTAAGCCGGAAATTGGTGGAATTAAGCTCCTCACCTGAAAGCCTGGGCTTGCTGGCACTTCTTCTTTTGCAAGAATCAAGAAGAGAGTCGCGCGTAACCAAAAATGGCGATCTTATTCCTCTTGAAAATCAGGACCGCTCCCTTTGGGATAAAAAATTAATCCGGGAGGGAGTGCAGTTAATTCAACATGCCGTAATGTCAGGCCGGCTGGGTCCCTATACGCTCCAGGCAGCCATCGCTTCGGTTCATACGCTTGCCGATTCGGTGCAGAATACCCAGTGGAACTTGATCATCGGCTATTACGATATGCTTCTAACCATCAACACCTCTCCCGTCGTGGAATTAAATCGAGCCATTGCTGTTGGGATGCATGAAGGACCCGAGGCAGGCCTGGCTATCATTCAGCGTCTCCTAAAAAATAAAGAATTGGACTCCTACCATATAATCTATTCCGCTCAGGCGGAATTATTAAAAAGGCTTGGCCGAAAGAAGGAGGCGATCAAAGCTTATAAGCAAGCCCTCGAATTGGTCCACCAGGAACCAGAAGAACGGTACTTAAAAAAACAACTTTCCAAAATTTTAAATTAATTTTAAAATATTTGTCCCTTTGGGGAAGTCTTATTCGTCTACTTATGAAAAAATATTATTCAATGTGAGGATTAATTCTAAAAATTCCTCTAAATCATAAAAAAGGAGTATAATTATGCAATTTTTTATTTATTTCACAATGACAGAAGGAGCCCCCATGGCTCCCCCCTCTCCCGAAGGAATGGCTAAAATGGGGAAATTTATGGAGGAGTCCTTTAATTCAGGAAGAATTGTAGCCACCGGCCGACTTCCACGGGAGGTCACCAACGTTCAATTAGATCAAGGTAAATTTTCTGTTTCTGATGGCCCCTTTATTGAAGGCAAGGAACTGATTCCAGGTTTTACGGTGATCAGTGTCGATTCCAAACAAGAGGCGGTCGAATGGGTGAAGGAACTTCGGGAATGTATGGGAGATGGCATCCTTAAAATGGCCCAGCTATCGGCAACCAGTAAGGAAGACCTTAAAGGCTGATTTAGAAACGAATTGGGTTCCGGATCCCGGAACCCAATTCATTTTCTAAATATTAATTCTCAGGAGGTTTGGCATCCCACCCACCTGCCGGCGCTACAAGTAGTTTCTCAGCTCAACTAAATTTGTGATGGTTGCATCCGCTGTATTTTGCTGATCAGCTTTTTGCTCCCTATCGAAAAAAATTACTTTCCACTGCGCCGCCTTTGCACCCAAAATATCCGCCTCAAACGAATCCCCAACATAGACAAGTTTATCAGGTTCAACATTGGCAGCAGACCGGGCCGCTTCAAATATAATTGGAGATGGCTTCAGGGCACCGACTTCACCGGAATAAACAAAATGCTCAAAAAATGATCTCATGTTCAAATTTTCCACTTTGCAATTTTGGGTTTCGGTGAAGCCGTTGGATAAAATGCCCAGTGGATATTTGAGCTTAAGATAAGTCAGAATTTCCAAGGAGCCATCAACCAGAAATTTCTGTTGGCTGTAATTTTTCATATATTCGACAGCCATATCTCCTGCTAGCTCCGGATCAACTTTTAGTTGAGATAACGTAAGCGCAAACCGTTTTACTTTTAACTCGTCTGCAGTAATTTCATTATTGGCAAAGTCCTTCCATAGTTTTGTATTTATCTCGTGGTATATTTTTAAGAATTCGTTTTGGGAGACTCGGGCAAACAATCCATCATGTTTCGCATGCAACATTCGTAATGTAGTTTGTTCTGCGCGTTTATGATCAAAAATAGTATTGTCTAAATCGAAATATATAAATTTGATGTTTTCGAACATAATATAAAACAAGAATTGAGTTTGGATTATCTTTGAGGCTTTTCCCAAAAGCCAGGTTGTCACCCCAGTACGCTTCTAACGGGAATCTATAAACCGTTTATTTTTTCTGGATGGCCGATAAAAACATTCGGGCATGACGGTCGTTGTGTCCTGCTTGTTGGGACAGTTTCAAAATTATTTGCCGCGAATTTTGTCAATATCCCGACGCTCCTTTTTGGTAGGCCGGCCTTTGTATTTGCTTTTACCGCGAACATCCCAATCTTGCAGCACAGCATAAAGCTCCTTGGATTCGTCGGAGACTTCGACTTTATGTTCGTGGTATAAATTTTTGGCTTCTTTATTTGAGATACCTTTTTGGACAATCTCCAAAATATCGAAATTGCGGTAATTACTTTTGATTTTTATGGTTATTTTGTCGCCGGCTTTAACCAACCGCGCGGGCTTGGCTTTTTCATCATTTACCTTAACTTTGCCATTTTCACACATTTTTGAAGCGATTGCCCGGGTCTTGCAAATCCGGCTAAACTTTAGCCACTTATCCAGCCGAACAGACTGCTCTTTGGGTTTGACGGGTTCCATGCCTCAAGATATGATTTTTCGAGAGGAAACCAATTTGTTTTTTGGGAGGCGCTTAATTCCGAATTCTTGCATAAAGCGTTTTGGGGGTAATGCCAAGCATTTTTGCTGCGCGGGATTTGTTACCCATGGTAATTCGCAACGCCTTTTTAATGTGCTCGTCCACCATATCATCCAGGGTCGGGCATTTCGAATTCTCCATATCCGAAAAGTCCAATTGATGCAAATGTTTTGGTAAAATCAACGACTCTTGACACGTCATCAATAATGATTCAACGACCAATTCAACCTCTTCTATGTTAAGCGGCCAGTTATACTCAATTAACAGTTCCATCAGGTCTTCAGAAATTTCCACAGTCTTTGCAAATCGTTCTTTTTTCTTCTTTTCAAAAACAGAAGATATTACCCCACGGAGTTCATGCTTGCGTAACCTGAGCGGCTCTACCCTGAGTTCAACTCTGGCAATTAAATCAAGCAAATGCTTTAATTCCTGGTTTTGTTCAATATGGTTTTCATTCAATTGTGAAATTGATGCTATAAATCTAAAATTGGGTTGTCTCCCAACTGTACCATTTGAACCCGTTTCTAATTCTGTTATAACATTGGTAAGATAAAGAATCTCTTCCTTACCAAGGTTTTCGAGTCCCTCCAGGAATAGCGTGTCACCATTTTGTAAATTATATGGTAGAATATTCTTCAACGACTCATGGCACACTTTGCGGAAAAATAGCTTTTGATCAATTTCTTCGCTTATAATCTCGGCTATCATTCCGGGACGGCCACCTTCTTCAGCCCGAATTAAAATACTGGCTTTTGTGGAGGTGTCCTGTGATACAATTTTTTCTCTAAGTTCATAGAAATCTAAACCCAATAATTTTTGATAGTACTTTGTCTGATCACGCTCAACTCTTTCATAATTTTCCAATTTCCTCAATGCGCGGTTATAATTCAGAGCACTTTTTATGGTGAGTTTCAAGTCCATCATATCGAGAGGTTTGCCATGGTATTGAAAAACACCCATCTTCAAAAATTCATGACGAAGCACAATATCCTGCCCGGATATTATAATCATTGGTACTGTCGGATTTGATTTCAGGAGTTTCTCAATCATAGTAAATGGATCGACGCTAAGCCCTGGCATATTTACATCCAAGATGGTTGCATTTAAGCGCCACAGATTTGCTTCAAACTTTTCTAATACTTCGTTCCAGCTTCGGGCAACAAGAAGCTGGTGGTCTTTTTGTAACAAACGAACCATAAAATCAAGAAAAGCGTTCTCATCATCAGCAATTAGGAGTGTAGTCATTAAGCCATTTCCCTATGTTTTGAACGTGGATTCGAATCGAGCCATTTTTTCGACGTCCCCCAAAATAGAGGCTCAATATAAATAAAATTGCCTAAAATACCAAACTTATTACTAAATTTTAACTGAGCTCAATAATATGTATATGGCGCCTTTATACAAACAACCTAAAACTCTAACTCAACAATCATTTTTTCCCAGATTTGCACGTTCCCGTTAACAGATATTGCATTACAGGTATTCCTTTGTCAACTTTTTAACAAATACTCCAAATAAATTCAAACATCACTTTTTTTTCGTTCTTTATTACACCCCTTATTGTTTTATGCTAAGAATTACAGCTAAGAGTCAAACATTTTTAACCAACACGATTTCAAGCGATTTTCAAACAAAATATTCATTAATAATTTCACATAAAATATCAAATCATTGGCAAAACCTGAACCAATAGATTCAAATTTACTTTCATACAACCTAAACATAAAATAAGGTATAACTTCAACTGTATCAACAGAATAAGATATATCAACGTAATACATATTTTCTGAAAACCCGGCAAATAACAAAACAACTCAACCAATTGAAATAAATAGACTTAAACAAAAAATAATCAACATGGCATATAAATTGCTTTATGGCCACTTGAACCGTCAAAAGACGGATTGATATAAATTAAAGACAGGTGTTAAAATGAAAAGGCTGATATTCATCACAACAACAATTCTCTCGATTGTTTTGTTTAGCACAGCTTACTCACAAACATCCGGTGTATTATGGATCAAGACCTTCGCTCCGGGCAGCACTTCATTAAATGACTCCAGCGTTGATCATGAAGCTCTTGCCGCACTCGACGAGCTGATGAAAGATGAAGATATGGACGTCACGTTTTTGGGCGCCGCAGATAGCGTGGGCTGGGTATTTTATGGCAAAAGTGTTCACACTCATATTTCAGAAGCTTGGAATGATGCAAAAAGATTGGGTCGGGCCCGAGCTTTGAGAGCACGTTATGAACGTGGAAACGTGGGTATTACTCATGAAAACATCGCAGGCGTCAAAGTTTCATGGCGCAGAAGAAAGTCTGACGCAGAATTTGATCATGAATTAACAGAGATCAGAAAGCAAAACGAAAACTTGAACGATAAACTTGCCAAGCTCGAACAAAATATCGAAGACATTCAGCAACCCTCAAGCCCGGCTTATACGAACAGCCCCGGCTATTTGCCTACTGAAAATAACAGCTATTTCGACTGGTTTTTGCAAGGTGGCTTCTGGACATGGCAAGCCAGCTCGGGCAGTTTATTAACGCCCTCGGTTGCCCTGGGAATTATTATAAACCAAACATCTTTTATAATTCAGGGTGGCGTATCGCCGTGGCATATCACTACACCACAAGGTAACCAATCCGAGTCATTTTTCTTTATGGGCGTTAAACATATGAAAACCAATAAATTCGGAATTTCAGTTGGCGCGTTTCGAGGATGGAAGTTTTTCACTGAAACAGATGACTGGTCATTTAAGACAACCGGTCTCTCAGCGGGCGTTGTTATAAAACACAGTATTTTTGAATTTAACCCAATGTTAAGTTATACTGATTCCAATTCTATTTTTGAAAAAAGTGATTGGAAATTAGGGACAACACTTGGTTTTAGCATTAACATAAATGAAGCATTCTAAAAAACTAATTATATTATTATGAACACGATAACTAAAAATATATTTAGAGGATTAACAATGAGCAGTAAATTGTGGTTAATTCTGTTGGCAGCAATTATTGGCTGCAGCAAAGCTGACATACCCTTAACTCCTGAAGAACCAACGTTGCTTAAAATTATTGCAGTGGATGAAGACGGCGTGATTGTGGATTCTGCAGATGTTTTCATCAATGGCTCAGAAGTAGGCAAAACGCCGTTTAACTCTCAAGATGTTCAACCTGGGTTGCATACCTTGAGAGTTTCGCGCAATGGTTTCAAAGTCTATAGTGAACGAGTTGTGGTTGAGAAAGGTGAGTTTTATACTATCGAGGCATTTTTGGAAAAACTACCGCCTGACATGGGGCAATTATTTGTCACATCTAACCTTGACTCCACCATAATTTCAATTAAAGATGAGAACAATAATATTGTCTCAGAGTCAACCGAGAAAACGCTGGCAATTGAACTATCGCCCGGGAAATATATTGTAACAGGGGAGAAAACAGGTAGTCCGAAAGTTGAACAGGAAGCAGAGATTTTCCCAAAAAACTCTACAATTATTAATCTCGAGTTGACCCCACCCAATAACTCTACTCCGCCAACTTTGCAGTTTGTGATACAAGAAGATACTGTAAAGCTGGGACAGCCTGTCAATTTGAACTGGTCAACGAATGGACACCAGGTTATTATCGATCAAAGCATTGGCGTTCGCGGACCGAATGGTTCGGAGAAACATATTTGCCAGACTGCAGGATTAAAAGTATTTACTGCAACAGCATATAATAATGACAACCTTACAACCGGTTTTAAGGATTCTGTTTATATTCTTCCCGCCGATGGCAAGTTACCAACTTTGCAATTTGGCATCGCGCAGGATTCCGTTGTTCTGGGCGAGTCGATTTCCTTAAATTGGGCGACGGATGGTCAGAGCGTAATTATTGATCAAGGCATAGGCACTCGGGGACCAAGCGGCTCGGAGTCAATTCAAAGCAGTACAACCGGCATGCACATTTTCACCGCCACAGCCTTTAGTTCTGAAAATCTGGCTGTGCAGAAAAAAGACTCGGTTTATGTCAAATCAGCTGCAACTCCACCAACTTTGGACTTCAGCATTGAGCAGGACTCTGTAGTCGTGGGAGAATCATATTCACTGAATTGGGCAAGTAATGGCGTACAAGTAATTATCGACCAGAGCGTTGGCACGCGCGGCCCAAATGGTTCTGAACAAATTTTCAGTAACGCAACCGGGTTGCTGGTTTTTACAGCAACAGCCTACAGTTCTGAGAATTTGACCATGCAGAAAAAAGATTCAATCTATGTAAAATCACAAGCAATTCCGCCAACTTTAGAATTTGATGTCTTGGAAGATTCCGTAGAGTTTGGTGAGCCGGTCTTTATACAATGGCAGACAAACGGTTTTCAGGTTGTAATTGACCAGGGTGTTGGCTTGCGGGGTCCATTTGGAACAGATGAAATAAACTTTGCCAACCCTGGCAAGAAAGTCTTCACTGCAACGGCATATGGTGAAGGCAATTTATTGACCTCAAAAAAAGATTCAATTTATGTAAAAGAAGCATTGCTGCCTCCGAATCCTATTATGATGCTTTCAGCCAGTAGAAAAGTTACAGTGAACGAAGTTGCAACGATTTCATGGCAATCGCAAAATGCAGACTACATTGTCGTGGATTATGTTACGAATCCTGACCGCTCGAGTACCCAGGAAGTTACATTTTCAACCCCGGGCTTTCGCATCGTTACCGCCACAGCTTTTAACCAGTCGGGCTATACTTCAGCATCCGATACAATCGAGGTTGTCATACCCCAAGTTGAATCAGTTGACGACATTTTAGTAGCTGCAAATGTTGTCGTTCGTGCCGACCAGGGAGAAGCCGGATATATTTCAATGAACGCTGCGTCTTTTGAAATTAAAACGGCAGGTAAATATAAAATCTCTGCCGAAGTCTGGTACGATAGCGGCGACTCCCAGAGAAATGAAAGTTACTACATCGACGTAACCGGAAGCTTCGGTGCGAGCGTATTGCCACAAGACTCAAACGCCGGTGTTTACAAAGTAATTGAAGATGAGGCTGGTACGCCACATACAAGTTCAAAAGCAAGTGGTATTTTCAATCTTGCCGAGGGTACGCAAAGTATTAATGTTACCCATTATGCAAAAATAGCGGGAATCTACTCCGGTTTTCTTAACGGCGAAATAACCGGACCGGAAAGCGTAAAAATACTAGGTTTTAAAGTAAGCTACGTCGGAGAGTAAACTCTCAGAGTTTGTTCAGCTTCCAGGTTAACCGCTTTCAGGGAAATAGCTTCATTTCCTGAAAGCGGTTTTTTATTTCACCCCAATCACAATAATCCAAAATTCCAGAACATTGAGAACATTGAGAACATTGAGAACATTGAGAACATTGAGAACAAACAAGCAAAAATTCACGCAAATACATATTACCTAACATTTATATTGAGATTTAATTTTTAAAAGCTTATACTTCCGTTTACAAATTTCAAGAAATTCAACTACAGGTTAAAGGGTAGTGCCAGAAATGTCTGAAGAAGCTTCAACAACAGCGCCAAATTTTATACGCAACATCATCACGGAAGATTTAAAAAACAACAAAAACGGTGGCAAAGTACACACACGGTTTCCTCCCGAACCAAACGGTTATTTACACATTGGGCATGCAAAATCTATCTGCCTTAATTTTGGTTTAGCAAATGATTTTAACGGAAAATGCAACCTCAGGTTTGACGATACAAATCCCACCAAAGAAGAAGAAGAATACGTTGAATCGATAAAACAAGATGTAAAATGGTTGGGCTTTGAATGGGATGACCGGGAGTTTTATGCATCGGACAATTTTGAGCAGCTTTATGAATACGCAGTTAAACTCATCAAAAAAGGCCAGGTTTACGTTGATGAACTTAATGCTGAGCAAATCCGGCAGTATCGCGGCACCTTAACGGAAGCGGGAAAAGAAAGTCCATTCCGCGATCGGCCCATTGAGGAAAACCTTGAACAATTCGAGCGCATGCGCAACGGTGAGTTTCTTGATGGCGCCAAAGTTTTGCGTGCAAAAATCGACATGACATCACCAAATTTAAATATGCGCGACCCGGTACTCTACCGAATTCTCCATGCGAACCACCACAGAACCGGCGATGAGTGGAGCATCTACCCCATGTACGACTGGGCGCACGGTCAGTCCGATTCAATTGAAGGCATCACACACTCCATTTGTACATTAGAATTTGAAGATCACCGCCCGCTTTACGAGTGGTTTTTGTCAGAGTTGGAAATTCACCAGCCACAGCAAATTGAATTTTCCCCCCTTAACTTAAGCTACACTTTGTTGAGCAAACGAAAATTGCTGCAACTCGTCAGCGGAAGCCATGTAAATGGCTGGGATGATCCGCGGATGCCAACCCTTGCCGGTTTCCGTCGTCGTGGCTATACACCGGAATCCATTCGGCATTTTTGCGATTTAATTGGCGTGGCGAAACGCGACAGCTTAGTAGATGTTGCCCTGTTGGAACACAGTATCCGCGAAGATTTAAACAAACATGCACCAAGAGCCATGGGTGTACTTAACCCGCTTAAGCTCGTCATTGAAAATTATCCTGATGGAAAAGTTGAAGAATTAACAGCCATCAACAACCCGGGAGATCCGGAAGCAGGCACACGCACACTACCATTTTCGAAAGAAATTCATATTGAACAGCACGACTTCATGGAAGATCCTCCGAGAAAATTTTTCCGCCTTTCTCCGGGCAATGAAGTGCGCTTGCGGTATGCATTCATTATTAAATGTGAAAAAGTTATAAAAGATGATTCAGGAGAAATTGTTGAACTCCGCTGCACTTACGATCCGGAGACAAAGAGTGGCGGCGCAAATAGCGGCAGAAAAGTTAAAGGCACCGTTCACTGGGTTTCGGCTAATCACGCAATCGATGCTGAAGTCAGACTCTATGATCGTCTTTTTAATGTTAAAAATCCTGCAGCGGAATCAGATTTCAAAAATTGTATCAACCCGGATTCTTTAAAAATTCTAAGAAATTGCAAGCTTGAACCAAGCCTCAAAAACGCAAGCCCGGGGCAACAGTTACAACTGGAACGGACTGGTTATTTTTGCTTAGACTCCATGGACTCAAAACCGGAAATGCCTGTATTTAACCGCATTGTTTCATTGCGCGATACCTGGGCAAAAATCGAGAAAGCTCAAAAACAACAAACATCTAAAAAATCATAAGTTTATATAAATAATTCTAATCGAGAGGGAGAAAAAATGTCTTACGAATTTTATAAAATACTGCACGTTATTGGGGTATTAATGATTTTTGCAGCAGTCGGCGCAAATCTGGTAATAGCAAGCTTGAAAGACGCCACAACAACATTTAAGCAAGAGATTGGTATAACTCATGGTATCGGGCTGTTTCTTGCAATAATAGCAGGGTTTGGCATAATCGCAAAACTGGGTCTGGCTTTCAAAGGGTGGGTGCTGGTAAAAATGTTAATCTGGCTATTTTTCGGCGGTATCACTGCCATTGCAACCCGGAAGCCAGACCTGGTAAAACCACTCTGGTTTGCTACAATTTTAATTGGAATTTTAGCAGCCTATCTGGCTATCTACAAACCTTTCTAAAATGGCGCTTTCAAGGCATCGCTCATTGTGAAAAAGAATTATCCGATACTTGAATACGATGCCGATTCAGATGCCTTAATCTCACCA
>JAJDAE010000356.1 GCA_029262035.1 Candidatus Zhuqueibacterota bacterium | reverse complement strand
TTTTCGTAGTCAGTTACGCGAGTTGTTAGCGTTTCAATATGTTCGATCGCTTGCTCCAGGAATTCTTCAGCAATTTCACCCTCACTGCGGTCAATATTTAATCGAGCCAAGTTAAAATTAATTTCCCAATCATTTGCGTATTGTGGTAAATCTTCACTTAATTGTTGGGCTACTAAAAGTTTTTCTTCAGCCAATTCATACTCTTGCAGTAACCTATGTATTTCACCGGCCAAAGTGAGTGCCTCAATATTTCCAGACATATCTCCAATTGAATCAAATTTTGAAATACTTTGTTTGACAAATGACAAAGCACTTTTGGGTTTGTTTTTTTTCGAATTAAGTTTCGCGAGCAATAAATCATTTTGGGCTGCTAGAAAACCAAAGCGATGCTTTGAACTGAGCGTGCTAGCTTTCAACAAATTTGCCTCGGCAGTATAATAATCCCCTCGCTCTAAATAGAATTTACCCAGCTTTTGTCTGGCAGTTGTCATAGATAATGGCGCTACTTTGTTCTCCTCTACATTCAAAGCTTCAGCCAGCAACTCTTTTGCTCTAATTTCATCACCAATTTTTAAATTCAGATCCGCTAAATCTCCCAGAAAAACAACTTTATTTGAGAGATCCTTGACTTTCCGGCACAATGTTAGTGCTTGCTCCAAAAACTTTTCAGCCCTGGCAAACTCACCCATTTCCATATAGACCATACCAATGCCATACAAGTATAACATTTTATAAAAATCACTGTCATCTTGTGACAAGAGAGAATTATATTGTGCCAATGCTTTATCAAACTTCCCTAAATGTCTATATATAAGGGCTATTCTTTCTTTCATGGAACTTGCCATAAAAGGATGGTTATGTGCTAAAAATATTTTTAACGCTTTATTATAATGCTCAGACGCTTTGGTGTACTCACCTCGAAATAGATATGCCTCGCCATTATAATAATACGTGTATGCCTCTAAATAATAATACTTATTTACCCGCGCTTGGCTTAAAATGTGTTCGCCGAAAGCCAAGGCAAGCGCATTAAATCCATAATGTCGATACAACAGATACTGAATACTTCGATAGAAATCCATAGTAACTTTTGTATCGTTTAATTCCTTAGCCAAAACAAGCCCTTTGGCAATAAACAGCGAGGTCCTAGCTGGTTCATTTTCCAAATTCCAGCCAATTGAATTCGCCCTAAAATATTCAAGTAACAACTTATTTTCATAGTTTACTGGCGAAAACTTTTGATAGAATTTAAGCTGGTTATTCAAAAAAACTTGTTCGGATAGTTTATTCAACTCAGTAACTGTCCAGTTTAGCGCTGTATCAACTTTTGACAACATACTGTCCGCTGCACCTATATATCGAAGGCGAATTGTTTCATTCAAAAGTTTTCGGCACAAACCGTAAAGATTCGTCTCATTGCTAGAAACAAATTCACAAATCAGAGACTCGCCGAAGTCTTTTTTTTGTTCAATTTGATTTAATATAATAGAATCTTTTGGGGAGAAAAATGTTAAATCATTAAGTATGCTTTTTTCGTCAACAATTATTTGATCTTTTAAAGTTTGTTTTGATACATCGAAGTAGTCAATCAAACCCTGAATTTCGTTAATAGAAAGTTTGGATCTATGGGTAGCAATTATTTGAAATTTTCTAAGGGTGAGCGGGGTATGTTTATCACAACTCCACAAAACAATCTGAAGAATTGTTAAACCAAGAACAAACGATTTTCGCATCAGCATAATAATTCAAGAAATTTAATACAATTTAGCGAATTGAAAATTAAATGGCAAGAAGTAGTTAGTAGAGGAAAGAAAAGAAGGAAACGTAGTCAGGTTACAGACTAAACTCTCAAATAACCTGACATTCTAAACACGATTATTAAGGCTTTAGACGGCTGGATCACCGCCACTGCCGCCGCCTGGATCACAAGCTTCCGAGAAATCATTTTTTGTTTTGAGAAACATTTTAGAACTCCTTAAATTATAGTAGGTTTTGAATGGTAATGGGATAAGGGTCGATTTCATATTATCTGACCCTCATCCCGATTTTACAACTGGTGGCATAAGCAGCTAAGGTGACTCGTATCTCAGAAATCATTAGAACAAGTCCCTCGAGGACCTCGGGTTAGGCGTAATCAGTGGAAATCTTATTTGCGAGTTGTAATATACAGTTCATCTCATCGGTTTCCCCTCTCTCTCTATAAATGTCACTTAATTGTATAAGGGCATCTCTTTCATTATAATGGTAATTAATCTGGCAGGCCAATTCACGTGCTTCTTTGAAATAAATCTCTGCCTTACAAAGTCCTTTTTCTTTATCTTGTTGTCCTTTGCAAGCTGAATCAAAATCACTAATACCCAGTCCAATCAAACACCTTACTTTGTTTTTCAACACAACCCAATCTCTTTTAATCTCACCAAATTCACCAATATTAAGCGATTCATTATAGTTAGAGCGTGCGATGTTAAACATGCCCAACCTGTTGTTTACCAAACCAAGCCGCTCTTGCATGGTCATGGTCGCATAGTCAAATCCCTTTTTAATCGATAGCTCCAGCGCTGCTTCAAAACAATTTTTTGCTTCTAAAAAGTATCCCCAAGCTTTGTCAGCGTCCGGCTGGTCGGCTTTTCTTTGCACATTCCCGAGTGAGATATTGATGTTTCCTTCATGGAATAACGCCCAGATTAAGTTAGTTTCATAGCCGGCAGCTTTTGCATTCTTCCGGATTTCCCTGCTCAAGGCAATTCCAATCGGCCAAAGGATTTCCTCGTCCGAAGAGTAAAGCAAATAGAGTGTCTTAATTGAAACATCCAACTCTCGCTTCGCATCTTTTATTTCTGAAGCGAAGGATCGGGTTAAGCCGATATTTTTTTGCGCTTTATCAGCGCTTTTGGCAAACATTTTGTTAATTTGCTCATAACCAGAATCACAAATCAGCTTTTTCTTTAACTTGTCTTTGGCTTTGGCTATCTCTTGCAAAGTTGTGAGCTGTGCTTTTAAAAAGCCATCATTCAATTCCTCAGTGATTATTTTGGCTGTTGCAAAGTGCTGTTCAACCAACTGCACTTTGCCCTGATAGCTGGCAAATAGCGCCCGATCTGTGAGTTCAAAAAACATCTCCTCTAACTCATGGTCAGAGAGATCGCCCTCATCCAAAATATTGTCAGAATAAAAATAATGTTTTGATAAAAAATGAGCTTTGATATGGTCTTCAGGCGGTTCGGTAAGAATCTTTGTTTCCAACAGCGTCTTTATTAAGCCAGCGCTCTTACTCTGAGACTTTGTAAGCTGCTCAAGAATCCCGCTAAATTGCGTGGTTTGCATTTTTCCTCCCAAGAATTGCAAAAAGTGTAATTAATTAATTCCCTCTCAGTATAATAATAGACAAGAACGAACGTAAAATTCTCTCACTAATTCGATACTTTTTTAAAAAAATTACAAAAAATGCATTTTATTTTAACAGGGGATGGAGCAAACTTGGCTTGAATGTTTTAACTTGAATAATTCATAAACTTTGATTTGTTCATTGACTATGTCGATGTGCGCCGACCATAGTCGGCGAAATTACGCGAGGGTTAATTTATAAAATTGGCGTTAAAAGCAAGGTAATAACTTTTGGTGAGTTTATTCAGCGGCGCATTGACACAGTCAATGCTCCTCACGTAACCACTATTTCAATTAGCTTATTTAGTATCCATCCGGAAAGTACCTTTCCCCGTCATTCCCGAACGCTTTAAGCGAGAATCCAACACGAACCATGAATGGATTCCCGACAAGAACATTCGGGAATGACGGCCCCGGATGGACACGAATTAGGCTAATAGATTAAATATGATCCCCGTGCTTGCTGCCATTTCTGCTCGTCTTTTTTCAAACGCGTATCAAATTCATCAGGGCCTTGATTGGGGTCATCCACCCACTCGCGCAAGAAAGTGCATCCGCTTAAAAGATCGATTGCCAGCCTTCCGGTTTCATATTCGTAGGGAAGTTCATGCCAGATTTTATAATCCGGATGTTCTAACCGGATGGCCTTCAGAATGAGGGCAGCAAGCCTATAGGGGCGGAAATTTTCATGCTGGTATGAAGCGTTGTCTGTATGTATTTGTATTCCCGAGCAGAGTTTGCCGACATGCTTTTGAAAAGTAGGTTC
>JAJDAE010000355.1 GCA_029262035.1 Candidatus Zhuqueibacterota bacterium | reverse complement strand
CGTTAATGGCAAACAGCTTGGGATAAACGGCTTTATTAACTTTTTCAAGTCAAGTATATATCTCTCAGCAGAAGAAATCATTGAAACGATTTTGAATGGTATTAACGAGTACAGCCCCAACCCGATTAAGGATGATGTTTACATGATTTTGGCGGGTATGAAATGAGATCGTTTGGTGTTAGTAGATAGAGTTTTGACTCCCCTATAATGGAAATGTAACCGGCTTTATGGAAGAGCAATATACAGAAATTGAAGAATACTACGCAAACAATAAAGGCAAACGCCGCTTTAAATTCCTTGATAAATTAAGCAGTGACAACCCTAAGGTAAATTTGGGGTTATTCATTGTTACCTGCTTCACTACATTTTTGACGGGCTGGAACTTTCAGGGTACTTGGCAATCCGGAGCATGGTACTCTGTGGGGATTATTTCGATTTTGAGTGCCCATGAGATGGGGCATTACTTAATGTGCAGAAGGTATAAAATTAAGGCAACGTTACCATTTTTTATACCATTTCCGCCAAAAATTAATCCATTTGGAACGATGGGAGCGATAATCAAAATGGAATCAATCATTCCGAGTCGAAAGGCTTTGTTTGATGTGGCGGCAGCTGGCCCATTGGCAGGTTTAGTCTTTACAATTCCAGCTATCTATTTTGGTATACAAATGTCAGATATTGTGGATCCTATTAATTCCCAAGGCGGTTACGTTTTGGGCAGTTCATTGCTTTACGAATTACTATCCTATCTAGCCATTGGTGAGGTTCCGCTGGGAAAAAATATTTTGCTACATCCGCTGGCTTATGCCGGTTGGGCAGGACTTTTTGTTACGGCACTAAATCTATTGCCGATTGGTCAATTGGATGGTGGACATATTATTTATGCTTTGGTGGGTAAGAAGCATAAAATCGTTGCTTTGGGAGGCCTGGTTCTATTTGGAGCGCTTGTGATTCGGTATCCTGGCTGGATTGTTTTGTTTCTGCTGCTGATTTGGTTTGGTTACAAACATCCGCCTACTCTGGATGACAGTGCCATCGATCTAAAAAGAGTCATTATTGGCATCGTAACCATCATTATCTTTTTTCTCTCTTTCACGCCCGAACCCTTTGTTTTTCTGGATTAGGACTTAGGCAATCAGTTTCCCACCATCAACCGGGATTACAGCCCCGGTGATATAATCACTTCCACCTAATAAAAAGAGAATCGTATTTACAATATCCTTAGGAGTGCCTACTTGTTTTAAAAGTGTCTCAGCTTCGATTTTGCTTCTATCGGCAGCAGAAGTATCATCACCCATTAAAACTGTTCCTGAAGCAATAGCATTCACCTGAATGTCGGGAGCGAGGCGTTTGGCCAGACCTTTTGTCAAAGCAATAATGCCGGCTTTTGTAATGCAGTATGGGATATAATCCGGCCATGGGGAGTAGGCGGATACATCTGCGATGTTAATAATCTTACCGGATTTTTGCCTCAACATGATTTCTGCTACTGACTTTGTGCAAAAGTAAGCAGATTTTAGATTTACGTCGAACAAAGTATCCCATTCTTTTTCAGTAGTGGTTAGCAAAGGTGTTTTGTAGTAAAGTGCCGCGTTATTAATAAAAAAGTCGATTCTCCCAAAATGCTCAACACACGATTGAACTGTTTTTTCAACTTCATTAAATTTTGCAAAATCTGCTTGCAACAGCTTAACTTCACCACCATCAGCGCGAATGCTCTCAGCAACCTCTTTTGCATCTGACTCAGAATTATTGAAGTGCAGGCCAATTTTTATACCCGCCTTAGCAAGCCCTTTTGAAATTTCACCACCAACCCTACGAGCGCCGCCAGTAACTAAAGCTATTTTACCTTTTAAATCCATACTACTCAATCCGTGATTAACTGTGGAGAATTGACATCTAACTGATAGTTTGTTTTGCCTTTATGAATCAGCTTCATTTTTTAACCAAAGCTTCGTTTGTTTTATTCAGGTTCTAATTGGATAAAAGCTCCATCTAAACAAACAGACACTCCTTTAACTATTCTCTGACCGAAAACTACATATTCGCGTCATTCTGAGCAAAAATCCCCGGAGACAGCTTTTCAAAGTAACTGTTGGTGTGCGAAGAATCTCTCTCGCAAGCAGAAGGTTCTTCGCGCTTCAACTTTTGCCTCAGGCGGGAGATTGGGGAACTCACGCTCAGAATGACATGTTTGTGAGTTTTCGTTCAATCACTAACTAATTAGATTAACTAAAGTTATCAGATTATTTAAATAATCATTCTTCCAGCAAAAATCAAGTTCTCAACATGAAAAAGGATTGAATTATATATTGACATTCCGAGCTTGAATTTTTATATTTCACGGCGTATGACTTACATTGATTTGCACCCATGTTTAGTGAAAGGTCTTTCGTAATTTTCAAGCGTGATATCCATTTTAAATTTTGATTATTGGAACCGAACAAAAGAAATGCCTTTGGGAATACTGTTTATTACGCCGCTTTGGGCGGTGTATGAGTATTTCGCTTTTTTGCAAAACGAGAGCTTAGGTGGAACACAAAGAACAGGAATCGATTATCTCGGCAAAAATTACCTGCATTCACTACAAATACCTCTTGAATTGAGTTTAATTCTACCCGCTTTTTTAGTAATACTTTATCTTGTTAGAAAATCGAGCAGGGAGTCGCTCGCTCAAGTAAAGTTTATTCATTTTTCGGGTATGTTCGTTGAAAGCATCATCTATGCCGCAGTTCTGGGATTAGTAATCGGACACTTCGTTCAGTTTGTTTTGATGAGCGTTGGTACCGTTTTCGATACAGAAAGAATCTCTGCCCTGATTCTAAATCTTGGTGCCGGCCTTTATGAAGAAATGCTATTTCGTCTAATATTAATGTCTCTGATTTTGTTTGTGTTTCAAAGATATGGCTCGAAAATAAGCTACCCAATTGCTATTTTGATCAGTTCGGCTGCTTTCGCGTCATTTCATTATTTAGGATTTTTTGAAGAGAGTTTTGAGTTGAATACATTCTTGTTCAGACTTGCTGCAGGTATCTGTTTTTCGATAATCTTTCTTTTGCGGGGAATCGGTATTACTGTTTATACGCATTCTTTCTACAATATACTTTTAATGTTGCGGTAGAAAGTGCAACCGAAAACTCCGGCACTGACTGTAGACATAATTATAGAAACAACTCAGGAATACCTGAGTGGGATTGTCCTGATTGAACGAAAATATGAGCCTTTTGGTTGGGCCATTCCAGGCGGTTTTGTTGACATTGGTGAAACAGTGGAGCATGCTGCCAGACGTGAAGCGTTTGAAGAGACAAATCTGCAAATAAAGCTTGTAAAATTACTTGGTGTTTACTCGAACCCATCCCGGGATACCAGACATCACACAGTAAGCGTTGTCTATGTTGCAAAGGGAATAGGCGATTTGCAAGCCAGGGACGATGCAAGGGATGCTGCCGTTTTTACAAAGGATACAATCCCTGCACAATTGGCTTTTGATCATGATGAAATTCTTGAAGATTATTTTCAACAAAAATAAGGGATTAACAGGGATGAAGAAAAAAGCAGGGTTGCTTATTGGGGCAGGTGTTTTATTTATCTTATTTATACCAAGCTGGATTATGTTTTCATCTGTCGTAGAAGATGAACTGGAATCTTATCAAATTAAGATTAAACCAGGCACTTCGTTTAATGGCGTTGTGAATTTACTACTGGAAAATAATGTCATTCACGGTAGTTTCAAAATAAATATAACGGCAAAACTTTGGCGTCTGAAAAGTAAATTAAAGGCCGGGAAGTATGAAATATCATCTGGTGTTTCAAGTTACCGTTTGCTTAGAATATTAGCCGGCGGCCGAGCAAAGGCTGAAAAAGTGACGATTCGAGAGGGTTTACAATCGCGCCAGATAGCCTCAATTCTAACTCGCAAAATTGAAATGGATTCTACTGAATTTATGCATCTTGTTCATGACCGGGAGTTTATTGAATTATTAGGCGTGGAGGCAGAGAGCCTGGAAGGCTTTCTTTTTCCAAATACTTATCATTTTATTTGGGGAATGAACGCAAAGTCAGTAATTAAGCACATGGTTCTGGAATTTAACAAACAACTCAATGACACTTTGCGACAACAGTTGGCTCATTCAAAATTTTCATTGGTGGAAATCTTAACGCTGGCATCTGTAGTTGAAGGTGAGGCCGTACTGGATTCAGAGCGGGAAACCATAGCCGCCGTTTACCATAACCGCTTGAAGAAACGTATGCGCTTGCAAGCTGACCCCACAATTCAATATATCATTAAGGATGGGCCGCGGCGCCTGTTAAAACGAGATTTGCGAATCGATTCGCCCTACAATACATATAAATACCGAGGTCTGCCGCCCGGACCCATTAATAATCCGGGAATTAAGTCGATTGCTGCAAGCCTTAATCCTGCAAATGTTAACTACCTTTACTTTGTCGCAAAAGGCAATGGCGCACATACTTTTACCAGAACACTAAACCAACACCTTAGAGCAAAAGCAAAGTTTGACAAATACAGAAGAGCTGTCAAAAGACGGCGGAAAAACCATAGCGGATAAATGAAGATAGGAGCGGAGCGATTTTAGATACGGATACATTGAACAAAGTACAGAAACAGGCGGTAGAGCACACTGAGGGTCCGGTTTTAATTCATGCCGGCGCCGGAAGTGGAAAAACACGCGTCCTGACATATAGAGTTGCTTACTTAATTGAGCAGGTTAAGGCAAAACCATGGGAAATTCTTGCCGTAACATTTACAAATAAAGCTGCATCGGAAATGAAGGAGCGCATTTTGGCGCTATCCCGGGGAAAGGGCAATGAGATCTGGATTGGCACTTTTCATTCAATTTGTGCACGAATTTTGCGCAAAGAAGCAGAAAAAATCGGCTATGAAAAGAATTTTGTTATTTTCGATCGAGATGACCAGATCCGTTTTGTGAAAACAGTACTGAAACAACTGAATACACCTGAAAAACGTTTTACACCGGAAAATGTCTTGAGCACCATCGGCAGCGCGAAAAATGCTTTTGTAAGTGCCAGTCAGTACAAGTCAATGGCCAAAGATTTTTTTGAAGAAACCGTTGCAGATATCTATTTTCATTATCAGCGGATGCTGAAGCAAAATAACGGGATGGACTTTGATGACCTTCTGGTTAATCCCATCAATTTATTTCAAAAGCACCCGGACATGCTGGCGCTATATCAGGGGAAATTTAAATATCTTTTGGTGGATGAATATCAGGATACAAATCATACGCAATACTTGTTTTTAAAACAATTATCAGCCATCCACAAAAACATTTGCGTTGTAGGAGATGACGATCAGTCTATTTACCGCTGGCGTGGGGCAGATGTACAAAATATTTTGAATATTGAAAAAGATTACCCCGGGTGCAAAGTTTTCCGTTTGGAGCAAAATTATCGCTCGACCAAGTTTATTTTGAATGTCGCAAATTCCGTAGTTTCAAATAACGTGAAGCGGCGCAGCAAGGAGCTTTGGACTGAGAACGGTGATGGTGAAAAAGTACAGCTTGTTGATTTGGATGATCATATTGCTGAGGCGCTTTTTGTTGTAAATTCAATTAAGCGGGAGCTACAAAAAAATGCCGGTAACTTTGGAGATTTTGCAGTTTTGTATCGCACGAATGCTCAATCTCGTGTTTTGGAAGATGCGCTGCTTTCTGCCGGAATACCTTACATTCTGGTTGGGGGCGTGCGCTTCTATCAAAGAAAAGAAATTAAAGA
>JAJDAE010000354.1 GCA_029262035.1 Candidatus Zhuqueibacterota bacterium | reverse complement strand
CCCAACAAGCCATCCCAAAGCATACTTTCGATCTTTACCAGGATAACCGGCACCGGTTTTATAGCTTAAAGTATAATTTTCTGTAGACTCCTGAATTAAAATTGATTTAACCGAGTCAATTGTTTTTGAAGATGCTTTGAGCTGCCCGTTATAGAATTTCTTCAAAAATTTGACCTGTTCCAGCGCCGATATTTTTATGCTGCCGCCTAACCAAAAATTATCAATACCTGAAGAAATATCTTGGTTTCCATAGTCGAAAGCTACGACATGGGATTTCATTTTTTTAGTTCCAATCTGACTCGCAATACGCCTGTACAACGGCACCACTGAATATTTGATTGCGCTTTTAAGGTTATGTTCACCAGCCCATGTAGCCGGCCACCAGTCTTCTTTCGGATATTTTTGTTGGTCCCATTCGAGAATTTTATTTACATCTGAAACAGTTCCCGTCTCAAGAGCAATAATTGAGCTGGGGATTTTAAACGTAGAAAATGGGGAATAGCGTATTGCCGCTCTTTCCTCATTTACAACAGTATAGGTGTCAGATTTCTGGTCATAAATTGCCATTGTACCTTTGAAGGTATTAAAATGTTCGTCCAACTTTGTTTGACCAAATAGGGCAGGAACAGCAGTCAAAAGGAACAAGAGTATTATTTGCATTTTTTTGAAATTCCTCAGATAATTTTTAATCCAAAATATAGACTGAAGCTTCAAATGTCAAATATTTTTATTTTCGTTTTTACTAATAAATAGACGGGCAGCCCTAAAACCAACAACAACGCTCCGTAACCCACCATCTTCGCGTCAGACATTCCGCTCACCATGAAGCTTTGCCGGAAATGAATTTTGATATTATTTCCGTCACCCTGAGCGGAGTCGAAGGGCGAATAAGCATAAATCGCAAATCAGCTTATTTTTTTAAAGTGAGTGTTTTAGATGAAAAACTATTGCGGCAGTTTATGCCCGAAAGTAATATTTTGCAGGATGGAGTGTCCGACAGAACAGCGTCGGAATTTCTGACGCTTTAAGATAATCCACCACACTGCAAAAATCAACTTCATTTCTTTCACGCTACCTTTATATTTGACATTTTTGTATAAATTAATATATTTTCAGCACACCACTTCTAACCAATTCAAAACCAAACCTTCTCAGGGATGTAAAAATATGGGCAAACAGTTTAGCGCAATTTCTGAAAAACATAAGACCTTTATCGAAAATCAGAAAATCTTTTTTGTAGCCACGGCACCAACCGAGGGTAAAATAAATCTGTCGCCCAAAGGGTTGGAGTCGCTGAAAGTAGTTAATGAAAATACGGTCATTTGGCTCAACCTGACCGGCAGCGGCAACGAGACCGCCGCTCATTTGTTGAGCAACCCGCGTATGACCCTGATGTTTTGTGCCTTCGAAGGCAAGCCGCTGATTTTGCGATTGTATGGCCGCGCCCGCGTCATTCACGGCCGTGATGCAGATTGGCAAAAATATATCCCGGAGTTTGAGGGATTACCCGGCGCGCGTCAGATTTTCGAAATGAAGATTGAGATGGTGCAAGCATCTTGCGGCACCGGCGTTCCGTATTTTGATTATGCAGAAGATCGTAATGAATTAACCAGTTGGGCAGAAAAAAGGGGCGATGATGGTCTGCGGGAATATCAGATTAAGCACAACAAAATCAGCCTTGATGGCTTGGAAACCAAGATTCTTTAGCAAGCTGAATGGCAATGTTTTTAGCCACGGATTAACACGGATGAAACACAGATTTTCATTCCAGTTGTTTAGAAACCGTGGATGGTTTAACTTTTATTTAAAAAATAAAGAATCATTAAATGACGCGATTAAATAAAAAGGTTCAGGATGAGCACAACAGATAAATCAGAGGGTTTTGCATTTCAAGATATAAAACGGGTTGCTGTAACCCCGGTAAAAAATCAGGCAAATACGAGCACCTGCTGGAGTTTTGCCACCTTATCTTTTTTCGAGAGCGAATTGTTGCGTTTGGGCAAGCAGCCGCCGAACTTTTCCGAAATGTATGTTGTGCGTATGACCTATCCGCGCAAAGCCGAACATTATGTGAGAATGCACGGACGATCGGTTTTTAGTGCAGGCAGTCTGGCCGGCGATGTTTTGAAAGTTGTCAAAGAATTTGGACTGATGTCGAATGGCGCTTATACCGGATTATTTGCCGGTCAATCCAAACATGACCACAGTGAAATGGATGCTTTGCTGAAAGCCGCACTCGATTCTATTGTCTCAAGCAAAAAGAAAAAATTAAGCTCTGCCTGGAGAAATGCTTTGGCCGGTATTCTCGATGCCTACCTTGGTGCGCCGCCTTCGGAATTTGTCCATGAAAATAAAACTTATACCCCGCGCAGTTTTGCAGACAGCCTGGGTCTAAATGTTGATGATTATGTCGAATTAACATCCTACCTGCATCATCCTTTTTATTCCTCCTTTGCAGTTGAAGTACCGGATAACTGGTCGAACAATTCTTATTATAATTTGCCCATAGATGAATTTACAACCGTGACCAAAAGTGCAATTGAGGCGGGTTATTCGGTGGTTTGGGATGGTGATATTACCGAGACTTCTTTCCGCCATAAAAAGGGCGTTGCGTTAATGCCGGTAAAGCAGTGGGAAAACCGTACGTCGGCTGAAAAAAGCAGCATCGGTGACCAGCCGGAAGAGGAAGTTAAAACCACGCAAGAATTTCGGCAGGAGTGCTTCGATAATTATGCTTCCACAGATGACCACTTGATGCATATTATCGGTCTGGCAAAAGATAAAAATGGCACCCTGTATTTTATTGCGAAAAATTCCTGGGGAGAAATGGACAATAAGTTTGACGGCCTTCTTTATTTATCCGAACAATACTTTCGTGCTAAAACAGTTTCTGTCATGATAAACCGAAACGCATTGCCAAAAGCCCTTGCCGCAAAAATTTGACTGGACTTTTTTGTTATAAATTATTTGATTGTAGGGTGAATCATTTCTGAAAGGGGAAAGTTTTTGACAACAAATCCCAAAATCCTTTTTTTGTGCACAGGCAACTCCTGCCGCAGCCAAATGGCCGAAGGCTTATGCCGCAGTTTGCGCGGCGACTTGTTTGAGGTTTATTCTGCCGGGATAGAAACGCATGGCCTTAATCCTAATGCTGTAAAAGTAATGGCT
>JAJDAE010000353.1 GCA_029262035.1 Candidatus Zhuqueibacterota bacterium | reverse complement strand
TCTTGAAAATACCAGAATGTGCCGACTGCGAGTATCACAATCCAAATTAAGACTAATGTTAAGCTGTTTCTTTTTGCAAACATAATATTATGATGATTTTACTTTGTACTTAACGACTTTACTTGCTTGCCCCGTTGAAGTCCGGTCAAGGTTATTCAGAAATTGTTTTGCTGTTTCGGGCGTCTCAAACTGTCCTATAATAATCGTATATTTATTCTGAGTACTTTTAGTATTAATTTTACTTATTCTAATAGGGTATCCTTTGCTCTTGTATTCGGATGATTTTCTTTTGGCCTCTAATTGTGAACCGAACTTTCCAATTTGAACGCCATAAGCATAGTTGAGACTGTGACCATTTGTAGCATGCCCGTTAGTGCCAATTTTGGCTGTCGAACCATTTTGAATATTTAATTTGCTATTTCCTTCTTCATTGACTTTCTTGCGTTTACCGGATAAAAAAGTAAGAAAGTCAGATGACTTACTTTTCTCTTTTTCGTCTAACTTTTTTTCAATTTGAAAGGCGTAAATATCACGACCATTAAAATTTGCCCTGGTTTGTTTTTTTAGATTTGCCCCGCCAATTTCACTGACAAGTTGAGGTATTTTATTTCTTTTTAAAGCCATACCTGCTAAGTTTATACTCTGCTTACTTTTTTTGAGGTCAGTTATCCAGATGTCATTTGTTTTACCAATTCCATCGTTTAAGCGCCGCAAAAAGCTAATGGTTTCGTCGTAGCCTTTACTGAAACTATCAACCAGAACAATTCTACGTTCAAGGTTGATAATTTTGTCGTCGAATGAGTGAACGCGGTTTGTTAGGGATGTGTTATTTTTAATTTGAGTCCGCATTTGCTTGACGTCATTTTCAACTGCTGTTATTTCTATATTCTTTTTGACCAAAGCCCAGGAAAAGAAAAATGCCGTTGCTGCCAGAAAAATTAAAAGCACATACCCATGGAGAGCCAGCTTGGGAATGGTTTTGCTTTCAAGGATGTAGTCTGGCAGTAAGTTGCTTTTAGATTTTACAATATTTTTTTGAAGTGCTTTCCATGAAAGGGCAATGGGTACCGCATACCTTGAAAACAACATCCCTCTGTCTTTAAAGCGCAGGTCAGATTCTATCTTTTTTGAATTTAAATACCCTGTTATAGCCGATGGGAATTTCTGCCTGAAATAATATTTTGCTTTAAGGCGTGAGGAATGGCCGGCGACAAGTATTTTTGTGAATTCGGGGATAAAGTAATGATCTTGAGCAAAAATCATTTTACTGTAAATGACTTCGAGCACATCGTCTGACATACTGCCTTTGTGAACAATCGGCGTGATGTGATAGATTTCTCGGCCCTTTAAAAAAATCACCCTGGAGAAGTCTTGCTCTATATAGACAATTGCTGTAATGTCATCTTTTTCAAATTTATAAATTTCGTTGACAAGATCTACCAGCGCCAATTCATTGGTATCCATCAGAACAAGGTTTAAATTGCTTGATCTGAACTGATTGACTTCCTCGATGAGTTCAATACTGGAAGGATGATATTCGTAGTTAACCTCTAAATGTTTGTCGTCACTAATTGACAGGTAAACTGAACGTCTGGAGTCATCGCTCTGGTCTTCGTCTCCAATGTCCACTTTTCCTTTAAAAAAACCACCCTTCTTTTTTCCGGGTATTTGATCACCATCAAGATAGTCGTACTTAACAGTGAGGTGAGGGGTATTGATAGCAACAGACGATTTTTGGTTTCGAAATTTATCTAGCAAGGAATAAACCAGGCTAACATTTTTATCTTTACTTGAATGGCTTGAAAAATCTTCGTTCTCATTTTCTTCCGGTTCTGGTCTGGGTTCTTGAATGTCAAATGCATTTTCAAGATCGTTAATTGCTTCAGAATCCCCCTTTTCAAGATTTTCAAGTGTATCTTCAAGCTTTATCGATTCCAGTGCTTTAATACGGGCTTTTCCGCGCACCAGAGTTAGAAAGGCTGCTCTGACTTCGTTGCCATTGATTGTTATTCCGATTGCGTGTCGTGGGTTCATAGTTTAATAATCGTATTTAACCAGTTCTTCTAAGCGTTTTTTGTTGTTTGAATTGATAAATGCTTCAAAGTAGGAAATTTTATTATCCGAATGAAGTCGTGCTAAATCTTGCTCCATAGTATTCATCCCCAGTTCACCTGATTGGTGGATGATTTGATAAATTTCCCCAAGGTTATTGTTGCGAATGGCGGTTTTAATAGAGCCGTTGTTAAGCAAAATTTCTTTCGCGAGAACACGTTTTCCATCTTCGCTGGGTATCAATTTTTGAGAAATCACACAGCTCAAAGTGTCCGCCAGCCGGTTGCGTATCCGTTCTTGTTCATTCGTGGGAATTTCACCAAGTATTCTGTCAATACTTTCCACAGCCGATGAAGTATGAAGGGTAGAAAACACTTTATGGCCGCTGTCAACGACTTCAAGCACAGTCATAATTGTTTCGGCATCACGCATCTCACCAATCATTATAATGTCGGGATCTTGTCTTAGTGCCTGTGTCGTACCTTCTTTAAAAGAGCGGACATCGCGCCCAACCTCGCGATGCTTAACAATAGATTTATTGGGTTGATGAACATATTCGATCGGGTCTGCAATGATGACAATGTGTGATTCCATCGTCCGGTTATTGGCATCGATAATGGAGTCCAGAGTGGTACTTTTACCGGAGCCGGTAATTCCGGTTACCAAGATTAAACCGGACTTCTGATATTTAAGACTTAAAACTTTTGCGATTTGCTCATTGAAACCAAGCTTCGGAAAACTGACGACCGTGTCGTTGACGCGCCGCATGTTTACGGCTAGGTGGGTCAAATCAAAATACACCGTTGCTCTAAAACGCGTCCAGTAATCCAGTTCTTTATCATAAACACGATAGGAAAAGTCGATGTAACGCTGTTCAAATAAATGTTTCCTGTCAGAGTCAATCAGTAGATTGAAAATGAGGATATCTGTTTCGTCGGATGTGTATTTCTGGAGGCTTTCATCAGGGCTTTTAATGCCAAATCGCCTAAACCAAATTTTGTCATGACAACCAGGGCCACCCAAATCTATGTCTGAAGCATCGTTTGTTTTCATCCTGAGCAAGAAGGTGTCGAAATGCGTTTTTAAATGCAGTTTGACTTCCTCAGGATTGTCATCTAATAACTCACCGATAAACTTCCATCTATTGGCTCCGGCAAACTGATTTTTCATGTTTTCAGCCAGTTTGCTTAAAAGTTCTTTACTTTCCCCGAAGTTCATACTTTTTGTTTTATTGGTTAAGTCTTAAGTTTATTTGCTAAGAATTTTTCCTGGCAAAACATTAAAATAGTTCAAGATTTTGCGGTCACTTTAAAAGCTGAAAATTGTTCTTTAAGCATCCACAGTTGCAGATATTATTTCTCCAATAGTCGTCGTGCCGGCTTTAATTCTTTCCCGGCCGGAAGCTCTCAGAGTTAATGTGTTATTTTGTTCGGCAATAGTTCTAATGGCTTCTTCGTCTATATCATCTTTCGCTGTGATAATCTCTTTTCTGATTTCCTGGTCAAAGTATAGAGCCTCAGTGATTGCAACGCGGCCTCTGTACCCATCATAGCATTGGTCACAACCAACAGCTTCGTAAAATACGGTGTTGGCCAGTTCTTCTTTGCTAAAACCCAGGGCCATCAGTTTATTGGGGTCAGGACTCTCCAAAGGTCTTTTGCAATTTTCACATAACTTTCTAACAAGTCTTTGCGCCATTACCAGATTGATTGCATTGGCTATTAAGAAAGGTTCAACGCCAAGCATATAAAGCCTTGAAATCGCGCTCGTTGCATCATTTGTATGCAGGGTGGAAAAGGTGAGGTGGCCTGTGTTGGCCAGGGAGATAGCAATTCCTGCAGATTTCAGGTCTCTCATCTCTCCGACCATAACGATATCAGGATCGTGTCGCAATATGGACCGCAGTGCGCCGTCAAAATTGAGTTTTGGATTAAGTTTAATTTGACGGGCACCCTCAATTAGGTATTCCACAGGTTCCTCAACAGTCAAAACATTTTTACTGGAATCTGTAACATGGCTGAGGGCAGCGACCAGAGTTGTACTTTTTCCACTTCCTGTTGGGCCGGTTAGAATGACCATGCCTTGCGGTTGCTCAATAGCTTTTATAAAATCATTAAACGCTCGCTTTTGCAAGCCGATTTTTTCGAGATCGGTAATCACTTTGCGGTCATCAAGCACACGAATTACAACACTCTCAAATTTTCGGTCGAATTCGATACCTACAATGGGAATTACCGAAACACGGAACCTGATATAATAACCATCGACTTTTCTTTGAATAAAGCCATCCTGTGCAATTGAGCGGTCAAAGCGATCGATGTTGACTGACCGGTCTTTTACAACAGCAATTAACGCTTCAGGTCGTATTTCCGTTTGCGTATACCAATGAATAAGTTTTCCATCAATACGAAAGTAAATGTCAGTCGCGGTTCCATCTTTAGGTATAACGTGGATATCACTGGCATTTCTTCTTACTGCCTCAACCAGCATTCCTTCAATTAGATTTACGAGACGGCTTTTATTGATTTCGCTGTCTAAAGCGTCTTCATCGACCTGCTTATTATTGTCATCAAATACTTCAATTTCTTCCGCATCGTCAAAAATCTTTTGCAAAAATTCATTGTTTGAATAGAAGATTTCATGAATGAGGTTTTGAATATCTTCAATCGGAGCATACGCAATATCAAAGTCTGCGATTTTCATTTTTTTGGCAAGAGAATGAAATTCTTCATTAGTAGGATCTCCGGTTACAAAAACCAGCACGTCCTTCTTGAATTCATGCCACTTAAACGGAATTACTTTTTTCTGCAGCAGTTCATTGGAGAGCTCTTCCGGCATTTTGTGAACGATGTCTTTAATGAAGTCAATTCGCCCGCGGTCTTCTTGCGCTTCATTCAAATTAATGATTTGGAAACCATATAATTTTGACATTTCAATAAAGATTGAATTTCGGTTGACGCTAAAATCATCAATCAATATATCAATAAGTTTGCGCTTACTACTGCGCGGTTCTCTACTTTGTGTGTCTACAGCGTCTTGTAGGATACTTTCAGAAACAATGCCCTTTTCGATCAAAGTTTGCGACAATCTTCCAAGACCTTTGGTCTGCGGCCTGAGGTTGATTTCCGCAGTGATAGTTGGTTTGTCCTGATCGGTCTTTTTATCTATTTTTTTTATCATAATTCTGTATTTAATGACTTAGCGGTGATGGTGGACTGACAAAACCAATTTCGGATGAAACTAATGTTAATGCTACAATAAGTAACGTAATGACAACGGAAACCAGTACATTTATTGTGTCGAGAAGATGCGACATTTTGTGCTTATTTTCGTTTTCATAATAATTGGCCATTTGCCTGGCCGTTTCGCGCAGTGTACCGGATTCTTCGCCGGATTTTAAGCGTCGTACTGCGGTTACAGTAAAGCAGTTTGTTCTTGCCAGGCATTCAACAAAACTCCTGCCGTCTTTTAGCATGCGTGGAATTACAGAGTTGTTAATTTGTTTTTCAATAAAATTATTGCGGCAGGATTCTGCAGCAATACGGATTGCGGTAACATTTTCACCGGAAGTACTATATAATGAATAGAAAACCCGGCAAAATATTTCTATACTCGTTTTTTGCAAAAGTGAGCCGATGACAGGTACTCCGATAATGTTCTGGTCGAAGAAATAGCGGCCTTTTTCGGTTTTAATCCAGCTTAATAAGAAAAGTATCGGCCCTACCGTGAGCATTAAAACACCCCACCAGTAATTCTGCAAAAAATGACTTAAGTCCAGAGTGAACTTGGTCATAGGGGGGATGTCAATATTATGTTTAATTAGCATTTCTGTCATTTGGGGGAAAATATACATCACATAGAAACCCATGGCAATAAACATTGCCCCCATAACCACAACCGGCATGACCATGACTGACCTGATGTTGCTTTTGAATTCCTGGTCTCTTTCCAGGAACTTCGCAGTACTTTCATAAATTTCGGCCATATTGCCACTGGTAGAGGCAACTGCTAACATGTGAGAAGTAAATCTGCCGAAAACGTCGGCATGTTTGCCATATACAATCTGCCCCTCATTTCCGGCTTTTAAATCTTTTTGAATATCTAACAGTGCTTCACGCAGTCTCTTATTTTCTGTATCTTGTCCAACAAGTGTCAGAATTTCATCATAAGGGAATTTTTCTTTTAATAAGTCCGCGCTAATTCTGATAAAAAGAACCAAATCTTTAGTTGGAACCTTAAAGTTGAAATTAAGTAATTTTTTGCGGACGTAAAAAACCCTGTAGCCCATCTTGACAAGTGCATTTTGGACCTCGTTTTCAGAAAATGCCTTTTGCTCTCCGAAGATAGGTTTTTCCGTGCCGCGACGCACCTTGTATAGATATGCATTTTTTTTATCAATACTATCAATTCTAACGCCCTTGGTTTTGACCACATCTCGAATTTTGGCCTTAACCGTTTTTATGTCGGGGCTAAAAAGAATACCCTGAATGGGCTTGCCTGCGACATTGATTCCTTTGTATCTGAATTCCGGCATAAGTTCCGTCTATTTATAAAATAAGGCAGACACAATTTACACAGCTAGTGCCTGCCTTAATATTATTACTCTGTTTTACTAACGATTAACTACGGTTGTTACCAAGCTATCTCTGTAAGCTTGAACTTGGATTCTGAGTAAGGTGCCGTCCTGATCACCATCTTCAGTACCTGTACCCTGAAAGACTACTGAAGTTGCGTTACCGGCAGTTGAAACGGTATAATCTCCATTTGCATTGTTTGCTGGCCAGCCTAAAAGATCGATCATATCAGTAGTACCTGCAGCTATATCAGCAAATGAATTCCCGCCGCCGCCCATTAACTCTGGTTTGCGGTACCATTCGCGAGCTCTCTCACTAACGGTGATTACGTCTTGCATAACGGCATCAAAGTTGGCCTGCCCCGAGCTTGAGGTGACCATGTTAATACCAACAGCAATAGAGATACCAACAATAATTGTGCTCAACACAATAAGTAAAAGTTGTTGTTGTCCCATAAAATGTACTCCTTAATTTAGTTAAATGGATTAAAATTATTTGCATAGTTATGAAATAAGTATTGTAATTTATTTCCCCCGATAAATTATTTATCACCTCCTTTCGTGGTCCGGTGGATGACCACATTTGCGAAAATATTTAAAATTTGTCTTACTCAACTCTTTAGTATGAATCCCGTGATTTCGAAATTTGATAATTAAAATTCGAAAATAAGGTTCTTTCAAAGTTCTTTTTTAGTAGATTAACGACTTCTTCAACAGATTGAAATCGTTTCTCCGGTTCTTTTTCAAGACATTTTAGTATCATCAAATCGACAACTCTGGGAACCTTATTGTTTGCCTCCGAGGGTGGCAGCGGTTCTTTATTTAAAATAGCATTCTTAATATCATTATTGTTTTTAACAACAAAAGGGTGTCTTTGCGTTATTATTTGATACATAATTACGCCCATAGAGAAAATATCACTTCGTCCGTCGAGCTGTTGAGCTTGAAATTGTTCTGGTGAGTTGTAGGTATTCGTATCATTTGGTGTGGATGATTTTTTTGCATCATCTATAAGGAACCCTGGAATTAGAAAGTCTGCTAGTTTTGTTTCATCGTTCTTTGTAACCAGAATATTGGTGGGTTTTAAATTTAAATGAAAAAAGCTGAGTCTGTGACTATATTGCAGACCTTTAAATACCTGATAAATAATTTTGATAAAACGATCAATTGTAAAGGTACCTGGCTGAAATACTTTCGTAAGGTTTGTACCTTCTATGTATTCCCTTGCAATATATGTTAAGCCTTGATCCTCATCTAACTCGTAGATATTTACAATGTTAGGATGGTTCATTTGACCTTGAGCCTGGGCAATTTGGTAGAATTGCATTTTTTGGGGATTGTTGGCCGGTAATGAGTTAAAGCGTTCAGATTGAATGACTTTTAAAATCACTAATCTCTGTAAATCGGCATCCTTAGCTTTGTATACTTTAATTGAATGCTTGTTGCTTAATTCAGCTAATAATTCAAACCTACCCAACTTTCTGATTTGACCGAATTTGAGTTCATTGCTTGGGTTGCGCCAGTAAACTTCATGCAAACCAAAGCTTTCATCAAGGTATTTTAACTTTGGTTGCCCGAGATATTGAACCTTATATCTGTTTGAATCCTTAATAAAATTGAATGTTGAATCACTCAAAATAATTCTATTAGATTTTTGTACCAACCTGCCTATCTCTTGTCTTTCATTTTCTGCAAGGTCGTGCATATTAACCGTTGAAGCTTTAATGGCTGCGGCTAAACCATTCAGTGCCTGTTCTTCGCTGAGGGTCTCGAAATCCCCTGTATGGTGAATTCCAATAGAAATATTTATACTGTCCTCCAAATCATTCTCGAAATTTTTCTGGCTCAACCGGTTTAACAAGTCAATTGAAATTGTGATCGATTTATAAATGTCTTTGGTGAAAAGCACAAATCCGTTATTGGCGCCCCAAATTTGCCGAATCTGATAGCTCTCAAAGAGACCGAGGAGATATGCATAAAATTTGTTTAAAAGTTTCTCCAGGTCTGTCCGGTTATATTTTTCTTTCAACTCGTCAAAGTTGGAAAATTCAAAGCACATAATAATTTCAGTATTTTTTGGCGGTGCTGATTTTCTTTCAGTTTCATTTGCCATATTATATATCGGTGCGCCATCATTCTGGAAATCATCATAAGTGAGAGATGAACGGGGAGTTAGACTGTTTTCGGTGAGTTCATCAATCGGGCTGATTTTATTGATGACTTCATTACAAATATCAAAAACACCGCCTCTTCCTCCCAATGCAGGGCTTTCGGCGCGGAACATGGATGAGTCAAAATCTATTTCCATTCCACTCGATTGCTGTGGTAAAATATAGGCTAATTCACCCCAGTATTTTTTGTTGATCAAAAATCTCTTTAGCTCAAGATAAAATGAGATATCCTGTAGCTTTTCAAAATTCGTGACCGTATTTAGAAAGTCAATGACGTACTGTCTGTCAATAAAGCTAAAACGTACTGTTTCGCTATTTGCGTTAAAACATTTTAGAAGATAGAGCTTTGACAAGCGCTGCAATAGAGGTTTTTTATTATTACTTGTATCAAGAAGCTTTTTTAAAATGTTCGCTGCATCATCGAATTGGGCAGTTTTTTCAATAGATCTCAAATAGTAATTCATTACTTTTTTATTTGAACTTTCCGTCAATAAGATTTTTTCGGACAACTCCTTGCACTTTGGGAAGTTATTTTGCAAATAGTAAATTTCACAAAGCGCTAAACCTAATTTATTAGAATTTGGTGAGTTGTAGTTTAAAGCAGTTTCATAAATATACATTGCTGCCTCATCATCGCGCTTATCTTTTAAAAACGTATCTGCCAGAACAATATAGATTTCTTTGTTCGCTATGTCGTATTGAATAGCTTTTTGATAAATTCCCATCGCAAATTTATCAAAAAGCTTTAAGCCAATTAGCACTTTACTGAAGTTTCCGAATAGCTGCTTATTAGATACATTAAACTGCAAAAGCTGGTTATAGCGTTTTGCGGCTTCGGCATATAAGCCCTTTTCGAGATAGGCATCGGCCAGAGCCATAATCATGACTATTAGTTCTTTGTTTTTTCGAATATCAATTGAAGGCATATCTGGAATTTCTTATTAAAAAGCTGTGCGTTTTGTGCGTATAATTTCTTTATCTATAGCCTTTTCTAAGATCCGAATTGCGTCTGTGTCTTTTCTGCCTTCCATGACATAGTGCTTGGCAACAATTGTATATAGCTCATCGCGCCATTCAAACGGTACTTTCAGTTTCAGAATCGTTTCATAAATTCGTAACGCTTTTTTGTCACGACGATTTTCGAGATAATAAATTTTTGCCAGTTTATGATAGAGATTTAAACGCTCAGGATTCTGGTTCAAAATCGATTCAATTAATAATCTTGCCTTTTTGTCGTTTCCACGCCAAACCAGATAGTTTATGCGCAAATCCGGCGAAAACCAGACAAGCATGGCGATTAAGAATATAAATAGAAGAATAAACGGTAATACAGCGATCATTTCTTAGTTTGCAGTCCCGGGTAAACTAATAGCTTCAGAGCGATATAAAACATTGCTCTCAGAGTCTATCATGAAGATGTTAAATTGTTTGTCGAATTTGGCGTCGTTTTCTCTGGAAAAAGGGGCAATGTTTTCTATAACCGTGCCTCTTTCATTTAGTTTTGCCTTTTTATAGTCATTTGTGCTGTTAAAGAGAACAACAGCTAAGACCGCATCCTTGCCAATAATGGAACGTTGAATTTGTGCTGAACCATTGCTGGCGTTTTGTAAATTGCTATGTGTTGGTAGAACGTTTGATTGTGTAACAGGTGGTTGAATATACTGCGGCTGCCTGGAATTTCTTCCTTGTACAAAGATACCAAGTAAAAACGCAACGAGCCCAATTATTGCAATAATACCGGGCAAATAAAATTTTGAATGACTCATAGTATTCACGATAGGGTTATTGTTGATATTCATTTTAGGTTCACTATAACGTTCGAGTACAAATTTATCGATACGGGAGCTTATTTTGCTTCCCTCTTCCGGAAGAGTTATAGAAATACCCGGTTTTTTAGTTTCTTTACTGTTATCATTTACTCTTGCAACTGCCAAAGTAATGTTATCTGAGCCGTCGCGTTTGAGCGCTTTTTCTGCGAGACTTCGGGTTATGTAGTCTAAATTACCCTTGCTTCTTTTATGTGATTTTCCAATGTCTGTTTTGCCAACAGAGGTGTGCAAGCCGTCAGTACAAAGAAGATAAACATCATTTTTTTTAAATTTTTCACAGTGAATATCTATTTTAATAGTTGGGCTGGTACCCATTGCCCTGGTAATGACATTTTTTTGAGCAAATGTTTCAATCTGCTCTTCATTTATTTCTTTATCTTCAATAAGTTCGTTTAGCCAGGAGTGGTCTTCGGTTAATTGTAACACCCGATCCCGGTTTATTCTATAAATACGGCTGTCTCCCACATGAGCCATTGTTGCAAAGAGCCTATCAAGACTGAGTGCAACAACAGTGGTACCCATACCTCTTAGTTTAGAATTTTTTTTGGAGATTCTGAATATTCTTCTGTTGGCAACTCTTACTCCCGCAATGAGGCGCTTGGCAGATAAGGGAAAATCAAGTTCATTGTCGTATAAAAAAGTAGCAATGTCATTTTCTTTTAGATTTTCATATATGTCTTTTAGAGTTTCTACTGCAATTTTACTCGCAAGACCACCGGCAACCTGACCACCCATTCCATCACAGACTACTATAAGGTTTTCATCTCGTGATACATAATAACTGTCCTCGTTGGCTTTACGAACTTTGCCCACATCACTATAAACAGAAGTTGAAGTTTTAACTCTTTTATCTTTTAGCATCAATAATAACTCAATTTTCTTCTGCTACGAATTACCAGGTAGTTAAGTGTTAGAACGAGTAAAATTATAAAAAATGATATGCTCATTTTTGCATAATACTGTCTTATATCAGGGCTTTTGTAAAGTGATATATTTGTGTTGTGGCCATTACCATATGCCTGGCCCCAGATAACTGCATTGTTTGGGATTGAACTGTTTGAACGGAGTTTATAAAATTTTCCATCACTTTTTAGAAATAGGACATCGAGGTAATTGTCATTATCAAAGTTACCGATGAGTGGATGGCTTTCAATTTTTGTGCCGGCATCGTGTGCTGATATTATCTGTCCGGATGCCCCTTCAAAGATGGTCATAATTCCTGTCTGGGTGGTGACCAATACATCCATTGTACCATTTTTGTTGAAATCTACCAGAACAGGATTCCCCCAAAGCGCTTGGTCGTAGTGGTGCTCCCAAAGGGTTATTATTCTGTCCTTACTGCCATTGGCACTTTTAATGGCCTTTATGTTTCCTGTTCCTGATTTTACAATGATATCTGACAGCCCATCGCCATCCAGATCCCCTGAAGAAATTGCAGAATTACCTTGCTCGAATGTTGTGGAGGTATCGACGACGGTGATATCACACCAAAGCCGGTTTATGTTAACGCCACTCAAAGCTATTAAATTTCCTTGTTCTGTACTCACAACCAAATCAGGCGTAGTATCTCCATTAACATCGCTAATTGTAATAGGATATCTTATTTGGTTGTCTTGTCCAAATGTCCCAATTGCCTTATTGAGTTCCTCATTTATATCAACTTGGTTCATTATTCTTTTCCCAAGACCATCCAAAACAAGTAACTTGCCATTTTCGGTTCCTATAAAGATATTGTCCAAACCGTCCTTTGTAATATCGCCTACACTGATAATTGATTTGATTGGGTATTCCAGATCAATTTTGGTCCAGTTAAAATCTTTTATACTTGATAAGGCAAGGTAGATAGCGTTCTGTGCGGAGGTAATGGCAATGTCCTGAAACCCATCCCCATTAAAATCGCCAATCGCTGGCGCCCCCGATAGCGGACCCGCTAATATGGGACTTTTGTTGATTTCGTATCCCGTGCTACCGTCGATAATTCGTATTCGAGATTCTTGTGAAACTGCAATAATGTCCGGAACCCCTTTGCCGTACAAATCTTCTAATAAAACGGGGACTTGCTTAAAAGCTTTGAAATCCGTGTTTGTCCAGAGTAGTTCTTTGGTCCTCCCGCTAATACAACTTACATAGCCTTTGTTGTTGACATAAATAAGATCAAGATAGCCATCATTATTTACCTCTCCTGCAGCCGGGAAAAGTGAAAAATTTTGGTTTGAAAGGTTAGTGAATTTAGCGTCCAAGTCTTTGAATGCCCAGAGTTCTTCTTCGAACAGTAAGTTTTTGGGCTGCCGGGTAATATTTCTTTTTTCAAAAAAAGCATTTGAAAATTGAAATATCGCACTTATAATAAACAGGGCAGAGAAGACATAGATTAGTTTTTGTGCATTTCTTAAGTGCCATGCTCCAGCTTTACGAGGTAAACTGTAATTCCAGTTTTCGTTTTCTACAATTCGAAAAATATGACTTTTTTTGTCACTTTTTATTTCTATTTCGTCGTTGAGTTTTACTTTAGCCTCATCTTCAACGCCTAATTCTTTACGGTTCAGCCAGGTACGGCTTTTACTTCTTTTGTCTGAGAGGTACCACCTGTTCTTTCTGAATTTTAAAGTAGCATGTCTTCTGGAAACGCTCTGGTCCAGGTTGCCCTTTGAATTTTTCTTTATAATTATATCGTTTAGTTTTCTATCGCGTCCAATTCTTGTTTCCGGTGTCTTAATTTTAAATTTTCGCCCAAGGTAATAACCATGAATGCACAACAAGTAGTAGTTATCTTTTACATCGCTTGATGTAGAGTGGGCAGAGCCCGATGGATTGGATTCCAAGTCATTTCCCAGAATTGAATCCAATGGCAGGCCGTTGCCTGATTCTGAAATGTGAGGCGTATTTGTATTTAAAGAGATATCGCTACTGATGTAAGTATTGCTTATGTCATAGTCAGAAGGGATATTTCCTATATCATATTCATTTGTTGAATTGTAGTTTTGGTTACCATTGTTTAAAAAACGGTCAGGGTTTAAGTTGTCGATTTTTTCTTCTTCATGTGCTTGATCTATTGCATACCCATTCCTACGAGGAGCAGGCTCTCTCTGGTGCGAATCTTCCCGAGAGATTTCAGTTCCATTATGATAAGAGTGGGGCTTTTCAAGAGGTGATATCGATTGCTCCCCTTGCTCAAACCTTTTTTCTGCTGCACTTTCTGAAGGCTGCTCAGCTTTTGCGGCGGGTGTGCTTTCTTCAAAAAAATCTATTGAATGCTCACCTATCTGTATATTGTCAAGGTGATTTAACGGTGTTATGTTAGAGATTTTTTTACCATTGACATAAGTCCCCCGTTGACTTTGCAAGTCTCGTATAAAATAATCAGTATTTTGTTTTTCAATTTGAAGGTGGAAAAATGATATCGCATCATCAGCAATGATAATATCATTGCCTTTTTCGCACCCAACGGTAAAGGCTTCGATATTCTCGGGAATAAGTAATTTTTTTATTACTGACTCCCCCTTTTTTATAAGCAGTTTCGGCATCTGTTATATAAAAAGATTAGTTAGTTGGAAATAGATTAAAAGTTAAATTTGTAGGCTTGCCGGCTAAAGCCTGTACAGACTTTGTTAAATCAGCATACCCGGGTTTCTTAAGCAATAGAATATAATTGCCTGCGTCAATCGTGCTTTGGGCTGTCCCTACTGAATTGGTTTGATCAAGAAAAGTATTCAGAGTCTGCGGCCTGTCAGAAAAATTGTAGTAAATTTCAACCCCTGGCAAAGGAAGCTCTGTTAAAGCATCCAATGCAATAATTCCCAATGTAGCCATTTCTTTTTGCATTGGGGCACTTGTTGTGCTAGCTTCCGTACCCAATCTGAGCGTAGTTCTTTTAAAACCAGGCTTAGTAAAAACCACTGAATAGAGCAAAGCCGGCAAATTTATGTCAAACGGTGTTTTTCGCGCCCTTCTTAAATATTCCTTGTTGCTGGATTTTATACTGATAACATTTGCACCAATTTCATTTCTATTGGCGCTGTTTGAATCATAAGCAGAAAAGCTGACTTTCCGTAGCAAAACTTCCCGAATTTTACCATCAAAAGATTCATCAATAGTAATTTCCATTTGCCGGTTAATAAATTTATCTTTCCGGAGTTCTAGCTTATGTTTTCCTGCTATTAGAAAAACGCCCGACGCCTCGCCAGTAATCCCAAGCACTTGCTTTGTGTTTGCATCCACAATTTCTACACCTGGTGGAATTGTTTCTATGACAACGCGTTTCCTGAAAATACCTGTAACGTTATATGTTGTCGAGTTGTCATTAATTACTTGCAAATCCCAAAATCTGCGGTCTTCAGTTTCATCATAACCATCAATCGTATTGAGTTTGAAGCCACTTAGTTTTTCAAAACCAGGTTTTTCCAAAGCAATAGATATCGGATTGCCTACTTCCCAGGAAATTTTACATGGCGTTATTTGGTTGTACCTCATTCCATTTATATAAACCTGTGCATTGGGTGGCGTAGAATCAATACTAATTTCAGTAGAAAATCTAAATAAATATTTGCGATTATCCTGAATCTGGGACTTGCCTTGAATTTTTATTGCACCATCTCTGGGTACAAATAAAGATCGTGTAATTGGTTTATAGCCCGGAAGAGATAGCACCAGTTTATGGACACCCGGGTTGATTTCAGCAATCGACAAAGGTGTTTTCCCTTCAACAGGGTTTTCATCTAAATAAATTTGAGCGTTCGCAGGTAGGGTTACTATTTCAATCGCAGGGGGAAAGATAAAATCGTAAATCCAAACACCTGCCCTTGTCCAACCGTTAACCGTATCAAAAACACCGAACAAGCAAATCATAAAAAGGATTGAAAAACCAATTTGAAAAAGGTGTTTTTTGTTATTGCGAGCAGAAACCCGTAAAACGTCAATTACTGTTTTAAGTTCTTCCTCTCCTTCTTCGAGATCGAATTCTATCGTTTGATAATTGGGTTGATGTTTTGGAATTGCGTGGCGGCTATGGTTGGTGTTATTGAGCTTTGGCTGATTAGGCAAAGATTGAGGTTGAGTAACTTGACTAATTGAGGAAAAGTTGGGTGCTGTCCGGCTCGCTTGAAAAGGATCTGACGAGTTGCCGGGAGAAGAATTAAAGTAAGAAGCATTCGAAACTTCTCTTGAAGTTTGAGCCGGAGTGTTATATCCAGTCGGTGCAGTAATTGGCGTATCCAGAGATGAAGTCGGGACATATTTTGCCAGGAATCTTGATAAATCGTCCATTAACTCACCTGTTTCATTACAGGAAATTAAATATTGTAGCAGATCTATGTACATATGATTCGCTGACTGATATCGCTTTGAAAGGTCAACTTCCAATGCCTTGAATAAAATCTTTGCAAGGGCAGGCGGGATTTTTTTCCCCTTTAGAGATTTTCTAAACCATTTTGGGCTTTTCCCTGCAGCAATAATTTCTTCGTGGCTGGCAAAAAGTCTTGTTCCTGTGATGATTTCATTTAGCACGAGACCGAGCGAAAATATGTCTGAACGATTATCGGGATGATTTCCCATTATGAGCTGCTCAGGCGCCATATATGGTATTTTACCCCTTAGTTTGTTATCTCTTTTTTCTTTCCGATGTCTCCTTACTGTGGCAATACCAAAATCAATAAGCTTAACATTGCCAAACTTAGAGATCATAATGTTTGATGGTGATATATCCTGATGAACAAGATTGAGTGGTTTGTTTGTAAAGGCATCCCTGCGTTGGTGCGCATAATCAAGTGCCATACACATTTCGGAAATTATATAAACAGCAAGATGAGGAGGAAGAGGCTTACTGATTTTTTTTAATGAGCGAATAACTTTCTCAAGATCAATGCCTTCAATATATTCCATTATTATATAAAGGTGTCTGTCGGAAGTTTTTTTGAGCTCATAAATATGGACAATATTGTTATGATTTAATTTTGCAATGTTACGGGCTTCCTCCTGAAACATGTCAATGTACTTTGGATCATCAAGCAGGTTTGGAGCAATCTCCTTAATCGCAACAGGTTTATTTAGTTTTTTATCCACGCCAAAGTAAACAATCCCAAAGCCACCTTTTTTGATTTCACGTACAATTTCGTATTTGTCGTCCAATGCGCGGTTGTTATTCAATGTCATGCAGCAGGTTTCCTCAGAGAATTTCTAAGATTTTTTAATCGAAAAGATGAATAAAGCTTCATTAAATAAATAATTTTAGGTAATTGGCAATTTGCGTGCCAATATAAAAAACATGGAAAAATTGTGCGTATTTAATGCATTTACATGTGTTTGCGTAATTTTTTTTAAAATTGGAAAAAGTGAGACTTGTGTCTTTTTGAAGCAGGTGTCCGTTTCGTGGACAGAATAGAGCCATAAATGTAGGTAAAATTACACAGTTTGAAGATTTGTGCATTTTTATAAACATTGGTATGTTTCTTTTTTGCTTGATTCTTTTTTGCTTGATTCTTTTTTGCTTGATTCTTTTTTACGATTATCCTATCTTACGCAAAAATAATGATATATGAAGAAAACCCCTTGACGTTTAAATGCCTGAAAGTAAGCAAGCTCATGGTACGGAAATGAATTCCGGTAAGCTGGAAAAGGAACTTGCTTATTTACGTTCTAAAGTTGCGGACCTTTCTACTTTAATTGATACCAATATAATTATCAACTCAACCCTTGATTTAGATGACCTTGTTCATTTGGTAATGAAGAAAGCTCAGTTTGTTATGAAGGCAGAGGCAAGTTCAGTTATGCTGGTAAACGAACAAAACGGCATGTTGGAGTGTGAGGTTGCTTTGGGTGAGGTTGGGGAACAACTAAAAAAAATTCAATTAAAAATAGGTGAGGGTATAGCCGGCTGGGTTGCAGAACACGGTCAGCCGCAAATCATTCCGGATGTTTCTACTGATTCACGTTTCTCAGCAAAAGCTGATGAATCAACCGGTTTTCAAACACGTTCAATTTTGGCCGCGCCGCTTAACGTAAAGAACAAAACTATTGGGGTGGCAGAAGTAATTAATAGAGTGGATGGCAGAGCTTTTAATGACGATGATTTAGCATTATTTTGTACTTTTTGCAGTCAGGTAGCAATGGCCATCGAAAATGCCAGAATGCACAAAATAGAACTTGAAAATCAACGTATTGAACAAGAGTTGGAGTCTGCAAGGTTTATTCAGCAGAGTTTTATGCCTGATGCTTTGCCCTCAAAATCAAAAGCCTTCTCGATAGATGCAAAAAGTATTGCTGCGGCATCGATAGGTGGGGATTTTTATGATTTTGTTGAATTTGAAAACAATAAGTTTGGGGTTGCAGTAGGTGATGTAACTGGAAAAGGAGTACCCGCTGCTCTATATATGGCCAGGTTAGTAAGTGATTTAAGACAGCAAACCCAGAGTTATAAAAATCCGGCGGAGATAATTAATTCGTTAAATAGCCTTTTAGTTGACCGCAGTCGGAGGGGTATGTTCGTAACTTTCCAATATGGGGTTTTAGATGCTGAGTCAGGCCAGTTTATTTTTTCCAATGCAGGGCATTTGCCGTGGATACGAATCAACTCTGCTCAAAAACAAACTGAGTTATTAAAGGGAGGCAAAACAATTCCCCTTGGTATAACAAAAGAAGTTGTTTGTCCGGAGGATAGCGTTCAATTAAATCCCGGAGACTATATTGTTTCAATTACCGATGGAATTATTGAGGCAAAAAATAGTTCTGGCGAGCTCTATTCTTTTGAAAGAGTATTGGATGTTTTGTCTCATGCTGAGACAACTTCTGACAAAATGGTAAGTAAGCTGTTAGATGATGTACAACAGTTTTCAAAAAATACACAGCAACATGACGACTTAACCATTTTGTCATTTAAATGGAATGGTTCATAAACTAATTTCTGTTACGCTTTGGTTCTAAGGAGTGAGCAAAGTGAATAAAATAAAAATACAATTGCCTAGCGACCCCCAATTCCTTAAAATTATTCGAAGCAGCATCGCTCACATAAGCGAAGTTTGCGGATTTTCCGAGGACGACTGTAATGCGGTGACCATCGCAGTTGATGAGGCCGCTGCGAATATTATTAAACATACGTATGATGGCAATACTGATCAAAAAATTATAGCCGAATTTGAAATTTTGAAAGATAGACTCGAAGTTGTTTTAAGAGATTTTGGGGAAAAAATAGACCCCAAAAGGATAAAATCCAGAAACTTGGATGATGTGAGACCCGGTGGGCTGGGGGTACATTTAATAAAAACCACCATGGATGAAGTCACATATGATAACTCGCAGGAGGTGGGAAATAAATTAACCATGGCAAAATATTTACCGGCGGAGAAGAGAGGACAAGCTGATGCTAGAAGTTAGAACAAAAACAGAAGACAAAATCTCAATTGTAGAAATAGAGGGCGAAGTTGATTTGTATTCCTCTACTGAATTGAGAAAAATCTTGCTGGATTTAACAAAAAACAAAACAATGTGTATTTTAGTAGACTTAGTGTCTGTGAAATATATGGATAGTTCTGGAGTTGCAACGCTTGTGGAGGCATTACAACAAGTTGGTAAATATAAAGGTAAATTAAAGTTGGCGAATTTGAGAGATGTTGTTAAGGATGTTTTCGAGTTAAGCCGCCTTGACAAAGTATTCGATATCTACCCAACACTTGACGACGCAAAAGCAGCGTTTTAATGTCATAAAACTATATGGAAATTGTAGGAAAATTTTTGGGAGGTCTGGGGCGTTATGTTCTTGACTTTTTGGTGCAGTTAAGCCGAATTTCGGATTTAGCCGGAAAAACATTTTACTGGATTTTTATTGGACCGCTGAAGGGGAAAGGCCTTCGCTGGAAAAGTACGATTGAGCAAATGGTTTTGATGGGCTACGATTCTATTCCAATTGTGGGTTTAATAACATTCTTTGTAGGTTTGATAATTGCCATGCAATCCGCTTACCAGCTAGCCCCATTTGGGGCAACAGTTTTTGTAGCTGATTTAGTAGCTGTTTCAGTAACCAGAGAGTTGGCACCACTTTTGACTGCAATTGTCATAACCGGTCGCAGTGGCTCAGCAATAACTGCTGAAATTGGGACAATGAAAGTTTCCGAAGAAATTGATGCATTAAAGACAATGGGATTTAATCCTGTTAAATTTTTAGTGGTTCCCAAAGTGCTTGCTATGCTTATTATGGTACCAATTTTAACAGTCATGGCTGACTTCCTCGGCATTCTCGGCGGCTACTTAATTTCTATGGCAACTATAGATGTTACGAGCTTGCGTTATATTAACCAAACGACATCGGCATTACAGTTTACAGATTTGTTCAGTGGTTTGGTCAAGAGTTTCTTTTTCGCTTTGATAATTGCTACAATCGGCTGCTACGAAGGTTTTAATGTAAAGGGTGGAGCAGAAGGAGTTGGGAAATCAACGACACGTTCTGTCGTGGCATCAATTTTTATAATTATCGCTGCGGATGTTTTTTTTACCGGGTTGTTTTTTTCGAGTTTTTGATTTATGCCAGAACCAATTATACAGGTAAGAGATTTAGTCGTTCAGTATGGAACTCGCAAAGTTCTGGATGGCGTTAATTTAGACATTTACAAAGGCGAGTCGATTGCTATTCTTGGGAAATCCGGCTGTGGTAAAAGTACATTATTACGTCACATGATTGGGTTATCATTACCGAAAAACGGCACAATCGAGATTAAAGGTGTGGATATAACAAAAATTCCAGAAGAAGATAAAGTTGAGATTTTAAAAAAGCTTGGGATGTTATTTCAGTCAAGTGCTTTATTTAACTCAATGTCAATTGGTGACAATGTTGCGCTGCCTTTGCGTGAACATACAGAATTGGAAGAAAGCACAATTAAGATTATGACAAACATGAAATTGGGTATGGTTGGGTTGACAGGGTTCGACAATTTTAAGCCGTCTCAAATTTCTGGTGGAATGAAAAAAAGAGCCGGCCTGGCAAGGGCATTGTCTATGGACCCGGATATTTTGTTTTGTGATGAACCATCTGCCGGCCTTGACCCTGTAGTTGCTGCAGGCATCGACAACTTGATACTAAGTCTAAAAAAGGCCTATAAAATGACCATTGTTACCGTTACACATGAAATGGCCTCAGTGGAAATTATTGCAGACAGAATCGCTATGATGCATCAAGGGAAAATATTAGCGGTTGGGACCAAAAAAGAATTAATGGCAAAAAACGATCATATAATAGATCAGTTTTTTAATCGTGAGCCGGATGATGAAGAAGTTGACCGCGAACGTCAACTAAGTTCTTTAACCGGGATATAATTTAATTAGGGTTTTAGCATGGAATATAGTTCGAAAGAAATAAAAGTCGGCTTTATGGTCGTCATGGGCTTCACGATTTTAGTCGTTTTTCTGATAGCTATTTTTGGAATTAAATGGCAAGATGATACCAAGGAATACAAAACATATTTAAAAAGTATACCTGGTATTGTTGAAGGGTCTTTGGTAAAGTACGGAGGGATGGATGTAGGACATATCGCAAAGATAGATTTACCCGATGCTAACAATATCGATGCTACTATCCGCCTGACATTAAAAATAAATAAAAATACACCTGTCAGGGAAAACTCTTTCGCTTATGTAACCTCTATAAGTTTCATGGCCCAGCAGCATATTGAAATTTCTCCAGGTTCGTTAGATGCACAACTTCTAGTTGGTGGTGCAGATTTAGAGGGTAAAGAAGTTCCAAATTTCATGCAGATGGCCGAACCTTTTGAAGATTTAAGCGAAGATGCAGGGATATTGATTGGCCAGTTAACTAAACTGCTAAATGATGAAAACCTGAAGCATGTGAATAGTATGGTTGCAAATATAGATACTGTATTAATAGCTGGCGGAGATAATTTTTTAGGTCTGATGGCTAATATGGAAGAAATCTCAGGCAACTTGACACAGGTTAGCGCAGACTTAAATGAGCTTATGACTAATAATAAGGGGAATTTTGACGAGACCTTAAAATATGTCCAGACCACGACCGCTGAAACAAGCGAACTGATTAAAGTCCTACGCAAAACAATAGGAGAATTCGAGTCGTTAGTTGCAGCAAATGGTTCCAGCATAATCGAAATCATGGAAAACTTTCAATACGCCTCGCAAAATTTTGAAGAATTTACAAGGGCTGTTAAAGAACGCCCCTGGCTCTTGGTACGCAAAGCAGCGCCACCGGAACGTGACCTGCCTTAATTGTTGAAATAATCAAGGATTTTTACATGAAAATGGTTAAACTTTATATATCTGTTATTATCGCAATGTTGGTAATTGGATGCGGGAGCATGCCACATACCTATTACTACAGAATCGATTATGCCCCGGAAGGTGTAGAGAACCCTGAGCCCGGTTATCCTGTAACTGTTGGGATTCAACAATTTACGACAGACGTTTTATATGAAAGCGATAAAATTGTTTTTCGCGATTCGCCATATGAAGCACAATTTTATCATTATCGTCGTTGGATTGCCCCACCAAAAAAAATAGTGACCGAAAAAGTTGTTGACCAGTTTGAGGTTTCAGGTTTATTTAGGAAAGTTGTCAAAATTCCATCAACTACAAAAGTAGATTACATTTTACGTGGTAATATAGAAGCGTTTGAGGAATGGGACGACGGTCAGAATTGGTTCGGCGTAGTAACTATTGACTTTACTTTAGAAAATCATGTTTCAAAAGATATTTTATGGCGAAAAGTAATTTCAAAAAATAACCAGGTTGAAAAGAAAGAACCCATAGAAGTTGTTAAGGCTATTAGTAACTCTTTGAACGAAGTAATTAAAAGTAGTATAGCGCAGATTCGTAGTGATATGAATTTGAGTAAAAGTTTAAGTAATTAAAAATTGGCATAAATTTTTTGGATGGCTGACTGAGTTTTTATCATTCAATTAGTTCATCCTTCCAAAATCAATGGACAAAAAATAAGGGGAATCCATTGGATGTACCTTCCTTTGAAATACTTGTAGTAGAGGACAACGCACTAGTACGAAAAGTTATTTGCCAATTGCTTAAGAAAGCAAATTACACAACTACAGACGTTTGTTGTGCGGAAGATGCGATAACTGAAATGAACCAGCATTATTTTGATTTAGTCATTTCAGATTATAAAATGGAGTCGATGAGTGGACTGGAACTACTTAAGTACATTAAACGAAATTGGCCAGCCACTGAAGTGATTATTGTTACGGCTTACGGTACAATTGAACATGGCGTAAAGGCTATTAAATTAGGTGCCTCTGATTATATAACAAAACCATTTGATAACGCACGGTTATTAGAACTTGTTGGTCGATTTGTTGAGGAAAAAGTTACCGGAGAAAAGCAAGATAAAATGTTTTCTAAACTCAGGGCTTTAACTGAGTTCGATAGCATTATAGGTGAATCTTCAGAAATAATTAATTTGATGGATCTGGTTCATCGGATTGCTTCCAAAAATAGTACCGTTCTGATTAGTGGAGAAAGCGGCACAGGCAAGGAACTTGTTACTCAAGCGATTCATGCATTGAGTGATCGAAAAGATAAACCATTTGTTGCAATCAATTGCGGCGCTATACCCGAGAATTTGCAAGAGAGCGAATTGTTTGGATATGTGAAGGGTGCTTTCACGGGCGCTGATTCTGACAAAAAGGGGATTTTAGAATACGCAGAAGGTGGAACTGTTTTTCTCGATGAAATTGGCGATATGGGTTTTTCTACTCAAGTAAAACTTTTACGTGCAATACAGGAAAATGAAATACGTCGGGTTGGTGATACCAAAGTTAGAACTGTTAATTTTAGGTTAATTGTTGCAACTAATAAGGTTTTGGACGAAGAAATAAAGAATGGTAGGTTTCGAGAAGATTTGTATTATAGAATTAATGTAATTCCAATCAATATTCCACCCCTGCGAAACCGAAAAAAAGATATTCCTTTGCTGGTTGAACATTTTTTAAAAAAATATAATTATCATAATCAGGACCCGATAAAGCGTCTTTCAAAAAGAACTAAATCAATGTTAATGAATTATGAATGGCCGGGAAACGTTAGAGAGCTTGAGAATGTAATTCATCGCGGAGTAGCTTTGGCAACGACTGAAGAAATTACATCCGACCTATTGCCGGAACAAATTCAAAATCATAAGAAAAACAATACAACTGAGAAGTCTCAAGGTAATTTGGCAGAAATTGAGAAGAAAGTGATTTTAGAGACATTAGAACGGATGCAAGGAAGTAAAGTTAAGACCGCACGCGAACTTGGAATTTCTAAATCAACATTATGGAGAAAGTTGAAATATTGAGTTTAGGATGGAGGATGATTGATGTCGAGTAATTCGTCAAATCAAAGCAGTTTTTTGCTACTAAAAACATTATTAGTTTTTGTTTTGTTCGTTATCGCAATTATGTTGGTTTACCGGCATCTTGGATACAACGCTTTCAATAAAAATAATGAATTACAAAAAATTGAGCAAACCTCTATTGCGATATTATCTGGCATGAATGTCGACAGTATAAAGCTTACCGCGATAAAAAAAATTACTCAAATTATCAGTAAATATAATCCCAATATGCCATCGGGAATTAAGTATGAAATTGCCGAAGCAATTTATAGTTCGAGCGTAAATTATACAAACCTTGATATTGATCTAATCTGTGCCGTCATCACTCACGAAAGCGGGGGAACCTGGGAGCCCGAAGTTATCTCTCAGTCTGGCGCTATGGGACTCATGCAAATTATGCCTGCCACTGGCATTTGGGTTGCACACTATGAAAGTATAACCTGGACTTCTGCCGAAGATATACTTTTCAACCCTTTCTATAATATAAGAATCGGATGCAGGCAACTTTCTGCATTTATCGATAAATATGAGTTAGAGGGCGGTTTAGCTGCTTATAATGGCGGTGAAAAAAAAGCTGCTTTATGGGTTGCGAGTAAAAGGACAAAGGGAATCCTTTGGGCTGAAACCAATAATTATATTCCACATGTTCTGTTACTTTATAATGAATACAAGTTGATAGCCCCCGGGGCATTGGGCTCTTTAAATTAAAAGTTGTCTATAGTTTTTGTTTTCTCATCCAATAATCCACATATGATTTTAACTGAACAAATTTTTACTATTGGAACGTTAAACTTTTGGACATAAGTTTTATTCATAGATAAAGTTCTCCAAAATGATTAGTAAAAATCAAAGCACTCAATTGAAAAGTTCTACGGATTATGACTTACATTCAAGCACATTACTGGAAATAGCGGCTTTACTTACCTCTTGTTCTGATCTTAAATATCTGTTTACTGACTTACATTCGTTACTGAAAAAGGTAATTCCCTTTCAACAATTTAAACTTGGCTTATTTAACACCTCCCAAGAATATATAGAGTGGATTTTTACTGCAGAAAATAACCACAAACAATTTGAGATAACAAAATCTTTGTGCAAGCCATTTTGGAATGAGGCACTCTCAAATAAACAATCGATGGCACGTTCAATGAGTTCGGGAAGTGGTTTGATAGAAACCTGTTCACCTATTCGGCTTTATTCTCAAAACCTGGGTATAATTAGATTTGAAATTTTAGATAATGTTGATATTCCTAAGTATTTTGAATTTATAGATTTGGTTGCATTTTTTTTGGCATTTCTTTTTACTGATTTGAAAATTGAGGATGACAAATTAGTACGGCAATTATTTTTTCGTGAAGAGCTCAAAGATACGAAGCAGTTAAATGAAAAATTATTGTCGATAATCGGGGTGGCGAGATCTTTAGCGCATGAGCTGAACCAGCCGTTAACCGGCATATCTGGATATGCTGCCTTGATCGTGGAAGCAGTAAACGATGGCAATTCTGAATCAATTATGAGTGACTTGGAAAATATATTAGAGCAGGCGTCGAGACTTGAAAGTCTTATTTTCAAATTTCAAAGTATAGCACACATAGAAGGAAGAGAGGACAAAGTTATTCTATGAATGAAAATAGTGCTACAGTTTTGGTTGTCGATGATGAGGAAGTTATCAGAAATATCTGCTCAAGAAGTCTGAGCTCACGTGGGTATAATGTTCTTCTTGCTGAAAATGGCGCCCAGGGCTTGGAGAAGCTAAGGGAATCACAGGTCGACATCGTCTTTACTGATTATAAAATGCCAATCATGAATGGTATTGAGCTGCTGGAAAGAGTTAGATTTGATTTCCCCCATGTAGAGGTGATAATGATGACGGCGTTTGCAACAATTGAAAGCGCAATTCAAGCTATGAAAAACGGTGCCTACGATTTTATTTTAAAGCCTGTTAAACCTGATCAGATTAGATTAGTTACGGATAAATGTCTTGAAAAAATTAATTTGGGTGAAGAGAATAAAGTTCTTAAAGCTGCAAATCTGAAATTATTAGAATTGCAGGAAATGAAAAATAAATTTATCGCGATAACAAGTCATGAATTCAGGACTCCGGTAAGCCATCTTAAAGGTTACGTCGAAATTTTAAATGATGAGTATTACGATGAGTTATCAGAAGATGATAAAAAACAATGCATGCGGGTTATTGTGAATTCCATAAGTGATTTGGAATCCCTCATAAGTAATATGCATGATTTAATAAACCTTAAAAAAACACGGACTTTGAGAAACATCTCCGAGATAGTTCTTAATGATTTAGTCCTTCATTGTGTGGACGCGCAGGAAATCATCGCAAAAAAGAGGAAATTGCAACTTACGTTTGTAAATGCAAAAAGTGAAATAGTCGTTGCGGCTGATCAGGTTCAATTGGAGGCTGTAGTTGATGAGTTGATTCGAAATGCTATCAAGTTTACTCCTGATGGTGGAGAGATCAAAATTACGATTATGATTGAAGGAGATTATGGTGTAATAACGGTTCAAGATTGTGGCATCGGGATTAAAGATTCTGAGCAGGGGAAAATATTTGAAAAATTTTATGAAGTACAGAGCACCGATCACCACAGAACGAGTAGAGAAGAGTTTCTTGGGGGAGGGATGGGGTTAGGTTTATCTTATGTTCAGACAATTTTGGAAGCGCATGGTGGCGGTATAAAAGTCAGCAGTCAAAAAGGTGTTGGCTCGGAGTTTAAAGTTTTCTTTCCTCTACAAATTAAAAATCCCGAAGTCTAAAACCTCGGGATTCTCGGAATTACATGACCTGTTTAGTAATTAAGCCTGTCTCTAAAATCATCGATTTCTGCTTCTTTTTTAACCTTGGCATACCATCTTGAGAAAACAGAGTTTTGCTTTGCCCTGATTAGATTTGCAGCAATTCCCTGTCTTTGCGTGGTAAATGCTTCTTCATCAAAAGTACTCCTTTCAACTAACTCTATAATGTAGTAACCACGCGTGCCTTCAACTGGTTTTGAAATTTGTCCCGGTTCAGACAAGCCTGCCGCCGTGCCTATAAAAGCAGCATCTCGTCCTACTTTTTCAACAGTACCAGACTTTTTAAAAGAATTGCTTGTTTCAACCTGGAGGCTGTCTTTTTGAGCTGCGTCTTCTAAGCTCAGTCCATTTGCAATTGTAGCATAAATTTCATTTGCATGTTGACCCGTTACTTCCATTCTCTTTTCATTAAGAAGCTTGCTCTTTATAGAGGATTTTACAGCATCCAATGGTTTGGTGCTTTCTTCTTTAATTTCAACAATGCGAAGAACTAAAAGGCCATCTGCAATTTCAAATGCCGGGCTCACATCACCGAGTTCTCTTGCAAATATAAAATTACTGGCTTGTTGATTTAAGCCAATACCCGGAATAAATCCACTGCCCTTTACAAATTGTCCGGTAGTTTTTAATGAATCGCCCAATTCGGCTACAATTTCAGCGAACTCCCTGTCATCGCTTTTCTCAGAGAGATACGCTGCGTCTTCTCTGGCATCGTCAATTGTTCTCTTGGATGCAGCGAATTTAAAAAGAATATGGCTGGCTTTAATTTCATCCTTTTTATCTTTTCTGCGTTTATCTTCAATCTTGATGATGTGTAACCCAAAGTTGCTTTTTATGGGGCCAACGATTGTTCCAACTTTAGCGTTAAAAGCGGCCTCATCGAATTCTTTAACCATGGTTCCTTGAGAAAAATACCCAAGGTCCCCACCTTTATCACGACTTCCCGGGTCTTCTGAATATATTGAGGCCAAATCTGCAAAATCTTCGCCAGCATTTACGCGACCTAAAGTCTTTTCTGCTAATTCAAAAATTTCTGTTGAATCTCTTGAAGTCGGTTTGGTTGAAAAAGTTAAGTACTCTATTGAGCGCTGTTCTTTTTGCTGATAATCATCTTGGTTGGCGTTGTAATAACTTTGGATCATCGCATCTGATATTTCAATATTGTCGTTTGCAAAATTTTTAGGATCAAAGAATACATATTTTACTTTGATTTCCTGCAGACGCTTCAAATAATCGTCCTTGATTTCACTTTCAGTAACACGTACGGTTGTACGCAGCCTCTCTGAAAATCTTTCGAAGGGTAATGATTGCCTCAAATAATCTTCAACCGGGCGCCATTGCCCTGCTGTACTCGGATCCCTTAAAGCTGCCTGATAACGGGCTTTGTCGAATTGTTTTTGCTCATTTTGAAAGGCGGGATTGCTTTTCAAAATTTCGGGAGGGGTATCGGCATCATATAATCTGTAAATAATTTCAGTGTCAGTAACCTGAATGCCTTGCTTTTCTATAACTTGTTGGACCATTATGTCGCGAACCAAAGATTCCCAAACCTGATTGCGTAAAAAATTTTCCTGAGTTGCGGACACTTCGCCATTTGTCTGTTGACGATATTGTTCCAATTGTTGTCTGTAAGTTTGATCATAATATTTTGCTGAAATTTCAACGCCATTGACAACACCTATTGCGTCAGGATTTTTACCGGTGATTATGTCAACTATATCCGCTCCACCTACCAATCCGCCAACTGTCATACTCAAGATGAAGACCACGAGTAAACCGAATAGGATATATGTTGCTCTTTCCCTCATTTGAGTCATTACTGCCATTAAAAAACTCTCCTTTGAAATTACGTACAATTTTCGAACTGAAAATATAGGTGCAAATTCTTAAATATGCAAGGTTTTTATGATTTCAAGCTTGACATTTTGTCATAGCCTGGTTATATTTTCTGCTTGAAGTTAATGAGTTTGGTCGGAATTAATGGCAAAGTTTGAACTTGTAGCAGAATTTTCTCCCTCGGGTGATCAACCACAGGCAATCTCTGATTTAACAGCAGGAATTAAAAGAGGCGATAAACACCAAATCCTTTTAGGTGTAACGGGTAGCGGCAAGACATTTACAATGGCAAACCTGATTGCTAATATTGGAAAACCAACTCTCATTATTTCTCATAATAAAACTTTAGCTGCACAGCTTTACGGCGAGTTTAAAAGTTTTTTCCCAAAAAATGCTGTTGAGTATTTTATAAGTTATTACGATTACTATCAACCCGAAGCCTATGTAGCAACTTCCGATACATATATAGAAAAGGATACCTCCATTAATGATGAAATAGATCGTTTGCGGTTGAAAGCCACAAGTTCAATTTTATCACGCGAGGATGTCATCATCATTGCTTCAGTTTCTTGCATTTATGGCCTGGGCAATCCCGAAGATTATCAACAAGAATTGATTATGCTTAACATCGGACAGCTCATTGATAGAAATTTGATTTTATCCCGACTGGTAGAGAGCCATTACACACGCAACGATTTTGAATTCACACGGGGAACATTTCGAGTTAGGGGAGATGTTGTTGAAATTTTTCCTGCTTATGAAGAGGTGGCGTATCGGATTGAGATGTTTGGAGATGAAATAGAAAAAATTTCTATGATCAACACGCTGACCGGGCAAATTTTATCAACCCAGGATGCAGTAGCAATTTATCCGGCCAAACATTTCGTAACTCCCGAGCATAAACTCAAACGCGCGATTGGTACGATAAGGGAAGAATTAGACGACCGGCTTAAATTCTATAGAGAAAATGACAGACTCCTTGAAGCGCAACGTATTGAAATGCGTACAAAGTATGATTTGGAAATGATGCAGGAACTTGGGTACTGTAATGGGGTAGAAAACTATTCGCGCCATTTAACCGGAAGAAATCCCGGGGAGAAACCATATACTCTCATTGACTACTTCCCAAAAGATTTTTTAACTATAATTGATGAGTCCCATGCCTCAATTCCGCAAATAAATGCAATGTATCACGGCGACCGTTCTCGTAAGGAAACACTGGTTGAGTATGGTTTCAGATTGCCCTCCGCTTTAGATAATCGTCCGTTCACCTTCGATGAATTTAATGGCATGATGAACCAAATGGTTTATGTTTCTGCGACCCCTTCGGATTATGAACTGGAAAAAGCCGAGGGTATAATAGTAGAGCAGATTATTCGTCCAACCGGACTAATGGATCCTGAAATTGTGATCAAACCGGTAACAAATCAGATCGATGATTTGCTGGCAGAAATTAGGGTGTGCGCGCAACGAGAGGAGAGAGTTCTTGTTACCACTTTGACCAAGCGCATGTCAGAAGATTTAACGGATTACTTACTTGGAATGGATGTTAAAGTCAGATATATGCACTCTGAAATTGATGCTTTAAAGCGTGTAGAAATCTTACGGGATTTGCGGTTGGCTGAATTTGATGTGCTGGTTGGGGTTAATTTGTTGCGTGAAGGACTTGATTTACCCGAGGTGTCACTCGTTGCCGTTCTTGATGCAGATAAGGAAGGTTTTCTGCGCTCGAGAAGATCGCTTATGCAAATCGCTGGCAGGGCTGCAAGAAACGCTGGTGGAAAAGTTATCTTTTACGCTGATAAAATGACGGATTCAATAAAGCATACGGTCGAAGAAACTGACAGGCGGCGTAAGTTACAGGCAGAGTATAACGAAAAGCAAGGAATCAAACCTAAGACAATCTATAAATCTTATGAGCAAATTATGAGCTCAACAAGAGTTGCTGATGTGAAATCTTCTAAATGGGGTGAGTCAAAATCTAACGGCCTAAACCAGTCTGAATGGAAAAATATGTCACCTTTAGAAAAAGAAGAAACTCTTGACCGGTTGGAAAAAGAAATGGTTGAAGCTGCACGAAAACTTGAGTTTGAACGTGCGGCCGAAATCAGGGACGAATTAGATAGACTGACAGGCAAAAAGAAATTTGCATGGAACGTTACGACTTAACTATGTGGTGTTATTTAAGGATCCGGTTACAATGAAAGTTTTAGTGGTTGGCGGCGGTGGTCGCGAACATGCATTAGTTTGGAAAATTAGTCAGAGCAAGGCGGTTGATAAAATTTACTGTGCACCCGGTAATCCGGGTATCAGCACGTTAGCTGAGTGTCTTGATATTGGTCAAGAGGATACTGAAGCTTTAATTCGATTTGCAAAAAAAGAAAAAATTGGTTTGACGGTTGTAGGACCGGAAATACCTTTGGTAAATGGTATTGTCAATGAATTTGAGAAAAATGATTTAGCGATTTTTGGGCCTACCCAAAAAGCTGCTGAGATTGAAGGAAGTAAGGTTTTCTCAAAGTATCTTTTGGATAAATACAAAATTCCAACAGCTGACTGTATTGTTTTTGATAATTATGATGAGGCCGTAAAATATTTAAATGAAGTAAGTTACCCCACGGTTATTAAAGCCGACGGGTTGGCAGCGGGCAAAGGCAGCATCATCTGTCAAAATAAAAATGAAGCACTCACCGCCATTGAAGATATTATGCTGAAGAAAATCTTTGGTGAGGCGGGGGATAGATTAATTGTTGAAGAGTTTATGATTGGAGAAGAGGCGTCAATTATCGCACTGGTAGATGGAGAAAACATTTCTTATTTTTCTCCCAGCCAGGATCATAAAGCGATTTTTGATGATGACAAAGGCCCAAATACAGGCGGAATGGGGGCATATGCTCCTGCTCCAATTATCACGAAGTCCTTACTTGAGCAAATTCATGCTGAAGTAATGGAGCCAACTGTACGTGCTATGGCAAAAGAAAAACGTCCTTATCGCGGATTTCTTTATGCCGGTTTAATGATTACTGCTCAAGGCCCAAAAGTGGTTGAATTTAATTGCCGTCTGGGTGATCCGGAAACTCAGGTTCTTTTGCCACTCTATGAAGGAGACTTGTTTAATGAAATGCTTCGAATTGCTGAAGGAAAACCAATTGAGAACAAAAGGGAAATAAGCAAAAAATGGGCTATGTGTGTTATAATGGCTGCGGGTGGTTATCCCGGTAATTATGAAAAAGGCACCGAAGTTTTTGGTTTAGAGCAGGGTTTTGATGATGGCGTAGAAGTCTTTCACGCTGGAACTAAATTTGGTAATAATGGCAATGTAGTAACTAATGGTGGTCGTGTTTTGGGCGTAACCGCCTTTGCTGATGATTATTACTCGGTACGCGAAAACGCTTATTCGGCAGTAGGTAAAATTACATTTAATAAAGCGTATTATCGAAAAGATATTGGTGCTAAAGCTAAGAGGCATCTTGCTCGATAAAGTTATGTAACTTAATGTTTATAAATAAGAAAGGATTCTTAAATGAAAATTTTAGTAACCGGTGGCGCCGGATTTATCGCCTCTCATATTGTTGATGCTTATATTGCAAAAGGACATGAAGTTGTGGTGGTGGATGATCTTTCTACCGGCCGCGAAAGCAATCTAAATCCCAAAGCCGAATTCGTAAAGCTGAATATTCAGGATGATAAAATTAGCGAACTTTTTAAATCCCAGAATTTTGATGTAGTAAATCACCACGCTGCACAAATGGATGTACGTAAATCTGTGGACGATCCTCGGTTCGACGCGAGTATCAATGTTTTGGGTACACTAAATCTTCTTGAAAATTGCCAAAAGACAAACGTAAAGAAATTTATTTTTGCTTCTACCGGAGGTGCTGTTTATGGTGAGCAAGAATATTTTCCAGCCGATGAAAAACATCCAACCTGGCCGCTTTCGCCATATGGAATAACAAAACTGTGTTGCGAAAAGTATCTCTTTTTTTACAAACAAGTTTACGGTCTGGATCACATTATTTTACGCTATGCCAATGTTTATGGCCCCAGACAAAATCCACACGGCGAGGCGGGTGTAGTTGCTATTTTCACAGAACGGATGCTTGATGGTGCAAAACCTGTTATAAACGGCGATGGCAAGCAAACCCGTGATTACGTTTTTGTGCATGATTTGGTACGCGCCAGCGTTATGGCTTTGGACTATGATACGAGTAACATATTCAATATTGGTACAGGTGTAGAAACTGATGTAAATGAACTCTTCGGGCATATCAATACTTTCACGAATGCAAATATTGAAGAAAAGCACGGTGAAGCAAAAATGGGCGAACAATTACGAAGTTGCCTGACGGCCAAGAAAATTGAAACTGTTCTTGGTTGGAAACCCGAAATTACAGTGAGAGAAGGACTTAAGCAAACTGTTGAATATTTTAAAGAGAAAGAAACCAAATAGAAAATCAAAATATGTCTGAAATAAATAATTTCGGAATAATTGGGCGATCGCATGGAATTCAACAAATGTTGTTGACCATCCATCAGGTCGCCCCGACGGATATTTCAGTATTAGTCTTTGGAGAAAGCGGTACGGGTAAAGAGCTCGTAGCCAAAGCGATTCATGAACAAAGTGTGCGTAAGGATAAACCTTTGATTGTAGTCAATTGCGGGGCTATTCCGGAAGGTATCCTTGAATCCGAACTTTTTGGGCATGAAAAAGGCTCTTTCACCGGGGCGGTTGGCGCACGCAAAGGTTACTTTGAACTCGCGCATAATGGCACTGTTTTTTTAGATGAAATTGGCGAAATGCCATTATCTACGCAAGTAAAGTTACTGAGAGTTCTCGAAAATGGTGATTTTATGCGCGTGGGTGGTTCAAGTCTGCAAAAAGTAAATGTTCGCGTTATTGCTGCCACAAATAAAGATCTTGAAAGAGCCGTTGCCAATGAGGAGTTTAGAGAAGACTTATTTTACAGGTTAAATGCGATTCATATAAAAATTCCACCTTTGCGAGAACGCAGGGATGATATTCCTCTTTTAATTCACAAAATTGAATCCGAGTTTGCAAAAGAGAATCGAATTGAGTTTGGTGGATTTTCTGAAACTGCGATGAATATTCTTGTCAATCATAACTGGCGTGGTAATGTACGTGAACTGAAAAATACAGTTGAAAGCATGATCGTGCTTGAGAAAGGCCGTGTAATCGACGAATTTACGTTGTCTAATTATATTAAACCACCGCATTCAGCTGATAGAAATTTACCTGTTCCGACAAATCGCTCGTCTGACCAGGTTGAACGTGAATTTATATATCGGGCGCTTATCGATTTGAAATCGGAAATCGGTAAACTGCGTGAAGATATTTATCAGACTGTCTACCGCCCATCCGGCGCAACTAAATCCCTGCCTGTTTTTTCTGAAGTCTTTCATGAAGAAGATAAAAGAATGATGGTGGATAATTTGGAAGAAGAATTGGTTGACCTGGAAGGTATGAAGTTGATTGATGTGGAAAGGCGTATGATTAATCAGGCACTTGAAAATAATAATGGCAGCAAAAGGAAAGCTGCTAAAAAACTTGGGATAAGCGAACGTACACTATATCGTAAGATAAAAGAGTATGATTTACCATTTTAATAAAAGACGCAATTTTTACTTTTTGAGTTTTTTTGTACTTTTAGCTATAGCTCTGGTTTCGGGTTGTGGTGTTTACTCATTCTCAAGTTCCGGCGGCTCTGGTATTAAATCCATAGCCATCCCCATTTTCCAGGATCAGACATCCGAATTCGGAATACGTGAAAAATTAACGGATATAGTTATTGATGAGTTTACGAAAGATAACACACTAAAAATCGATGACAGAAGAAATGCTGATTCCTTACTTGAGGGGAAAATTGTACGGGTTGATGACCAGGCAGGAGCGTTTAGCCGGGATGAAACAGTTCAGGATATTAAAATAACAATTTCTGTTTCCGTTAAATACCAGGACTTAAAAAAACGAAAAGTGATTTGGGAAGAGGTTCTTTCTCAATGGGGAACGTTTAATCCCGACGGTTCAGATAATGAAAATTCAACTCGTGAGGCGGCCATTGATGAGGCTGTCACAAAAATCGCAGGTGAAATATTAAATAAAAGTGTTTCCGGTTGGTAAAAAAGTTGTTGCGTTATGTCTTTTGTTTTCTTTACTTTAGAAGTAATTGTCGTTAAGACTAGGATTATATGATTATGGATGTTAATTTTTTAGAAAACTATATTCAAGATCATCCCGATTCACTGATGTTTGCCAGGCTGGCCGATGCATATTTGGATGCGAAACGTGTAGAAGATGCAATTCAATTATGCGAGAATGGAATCAAAAAACACCCATATTACGCCACAGGTCATTTTGTTTTGGCAAAAGGGTATATGGCGAATAGTTTATTCGAACAAGCTGAAAAAGAATTTAAGCGGGTGCTTTTATTCGATCCTAAATACCTAAGGGCTCATAAGTTATATGGCGACCTGATGCGTGAAATCGGTTGGGAAAACACCTACCAATTGAGCTACAAAAAAATTATGCAGTTCGATCCCCTTGATGATATTGCCAAAGATGTTGTGACAGAAGCGCTTGAAAAAACCGAAGAGCATGATTCAACAAAAGATCTATCGGAGTTTTCGTTGGCTTCATCTGAAAATGCTGAACCTCCTCCTAAAAGCCTGGATGAGCAGGAGGATGAATGGGCGCAAGGTTCCGACTGGTCGGAAAAGTCAGACTTTCCAGCCGAGACTGAATTATCCCCAAAATCAGACGCTCTGGAAGAAACGGTATTTACTGAAGAACCTACGGAACCAGACAGTTTGGGTTCGTCTCAAATGGAAGAGGCTCCGGATTCAACAGAAATAGAATTGAATCCGTTTAAAGAAGAACCTGTTTTTACACCATCACCTGAACCGATGGAGGAACCAGAGCCATTTAATGTGGATGAAAAGCAAGAGGATATCTTAAAAAACGATTTAGACCTTGCAGCAATTAGCCCCATGTCTATAACCGAGGAAGAAGAGGATTTGGTTTTTGGTGATGAAGTTTCACCGGAAATTGAGTCAGAACCTGAAATTGACGCAACTGAGACGCCTATTACGCCAGAGCATGATTCCTCTAAAAAAATTACAGAAGTCGATGAGGGCGAGTTAGGAGAAAAAGAGGCTGAAGAGTTTTCATATATTCTTGAAGATATTTTTAAGGAAGATGGTGTTGATGAAAAACCTGCTACAGAGCGACAAGTCTCTAAAGAGCAGGCAAAATCAGCTTTAGATAGCGAGGCCGATAGTTTTATGCAAGGCTTTCAGGAATTGGATAAGGACCCGCAAAATACTCAAGAAACTGAAAAGCAGCAGGAGCCGGAAAAAGATGATTTTCCAGATTTTTCTAAGCCTACTCAAGATGATTATGATTTTTCTCAATCACCAAAACCCGAGCCGAAAGCACCGCCAGCGCCTGAATTTACGCCACCGCCGTCAAACCCTGCGCCACAGGAGCTTAGCAAGGATGATGATATTGAGTCAGATGATGAACCTCTGAAGCCATCACCCTCCACAGCTAAAAGTAAAAGTGATAAAATAGTTACCCCAACTTTGGGCGAGATTTATGCAGCCCAGGGGCAGTACACGAAAGCCATCGATGTTTTTACAGGACTTCTAAAAAAACATCCTGATAATGAATCCTACAACAATAAAATTCAGGATCTAAAAAAGAAATTAGAAGACGCTGGAGATGATTGAGAGAATTGAACGCGTACGTGAGCGAGTCGCTCAATTTGGTTTAGACGCAATTCTGATTTCTTCACAAACCAACATTAGATATTTATTTAATTTTACCGGGTCGAATGCGATCGCCTTAATTGCATCCGACCTTTGTATTTTAATTACAGATAGACGCTATGCCGATCAAGCACCCCTTGAAGTTTCAAACGCAGAAATTGTAATTGCCCGCACAGATTTATTTTCTGAATTAAAAAAAATAACAGAAATTCGACCTGGTCTTAAGCTTGGCGTCGAAGCAACACATTTGCGGCTTAATGAATATCATAAGCTTAAAAAATTGCTGCCAAAAGTAAAACTAATGGCTTCTGAACGAATTGTAGAAAATATCGCCAGCATAAAGGATGAAGACGAAATTTCAAACATCCGTGAAGCGGCAAAAATTGTTCAGTCAGTTTTCGAGAACGTTGTGATGCTTGTCAAGCAGGGTCTTAGCGAATTAGATGTCTCCGCTGAAATTTCCTATCAGTGCATGAAAGACGGTAGCGAGCGCGATCCATTTGAGCCAATTGTTGCAAGCGGTTGGCGGTCAGCTTTGCCACATGGAATTTCTTCACCAAAAAAGCTTGAAAAAGGTGACTTGGTAATTATTGATTTTGGGGCCACTGTGAACGGCTACATCGCTGATTTTACCAGAACTGTGATGATTGGAGAACCAAATTCAAAACAAAAAGAAATGATTGAAATGGTGACAATGTCTTTAAAATCGGCCGAACTTGTTGCCAAACCTGGTCTGTCTGCTAAAGCGTTGGACATGGCCGCCAGAAGTTTTCTTAATGATAATGGCTATGGGAAATATTTTAAGCATTCGCTGGGTCATGGCATTGGGTTGGATGTTCACGAGCTGCCACGAGTAGGAGAGAGAAGTACAGACTTATTGCAGGCTGGTAATGTGATTACAATGGAACCAGGTGTTTATATCCCGAATTTGGGCGGTGTGCGTATCGAAGACGATTTTCTAATCACAGAAACGGGTGTTGAAAATTTAACACCGATTTCCAGAGAGACGGTTTGTGTCGCCTAGAACCCCTGATGTTTCTGTTGTAATCGTTACCTACAACAATGAAAACGAGATTGAGCCCTGCCTTCGTTGTTTACTTTCTAATAAAAAATTTCACACTTTTCAAATTCATATAATTGATAATGCGTCTTCCGACAACACAGTTGAAATTGCAAAAAATTTCAAAACTAAAAATAGCAATGACCGGTATCAAATGGTTATTGCTGCGAATGAAATAAATGTTGGTTTTACCGCTGGCCTAAATCAAGGACTCACAAAGTGTGAAGGCAGTTACGTTCTGGTGCTTAACCCTGATGCTTTTTTGAGAGAGGGTAGTCTTGTCAAATTATTTTCTGTAATCAGTGAAAATTCAGAAGTAGGTGCAGCGGCGCCACAATTACTCAACCCGGAGGGTACCATTCAGCAGTCGTGCCGCCGGTTTCCTCGTTACCGCGATTTGGTTTTTCAAATGTCAGGCTTGAGTTATTTATTTCCCAATAGTCCCCGGTTTAATCATTGGAAGATGGGGGATTTTTCCCACGATGAAAGACGCGAAGTTGACCAACCGCAAGGCGCATGCCTTCTTTTTTCAAATAAAATACTGAAAAAAGTTGGTTTGTGGGATGAAGGTTTTCCGATGTTTTTTAGCGATGTGGATTGGTGCGCACGTGTGAGTCAACAGGGTTACAAAATTATTTTTGAACCAACCTCCAAAGTAGATCATAAAAAAGGTGTAAGCATTTATCGCAACCGCGTGAAAATGATAATAAGTTCGCATAAATCCTTCATCCGGTATTTAAAAAAATACAGACCGCACTTTATCCTTGTAAATCACATTTTTGCTATTATTTTATGGGGAGTCGCTTTTATAAGAGTATTATTGTATATGGCAAAGACTTTATTTTCGAAGCGTAACTTAGAGGCAGGAAATGCAGAATAATACAGAAGTTGGTTCCAGGATTGTAGACATAACAGGCATACTCGATGTAAGTGGTGAAATAACAAGTTTTTCCGAAGATGTAATAGAACAGGTATATGAAACTCTCTCTTCTGAAGGCCTGAAGATAATTGTCATTAATTTTAGCAATGTTTCTTACATTAATAGTGCCGGCATGGCGGTAATTATCAGTATTCTTACTAAATGTAGAGAGCGCGAACAAAGTTTGCGTGGATTTGGTTTAACAGAACACTTTCAAAAGATATTCGATATGGTTGGTATTACGAAGTATATGGCGCACTTTGGAACGGAAGAAGGAGCTTTAAAAGGACTCTAAGAAAAAGACATTTTCATTTCTTACTATTTTCACTTTCATAGTCAAACTTCTCAATAGACCTTCCCAAAGCTGTAATTTTAAATAGATTCAGTATTAGGTATGAATATGGCGTCACAGTGGAAAATGCTTGCGCTTATAAGTATTGCCGGGCTTTTTGCGATGACAACCTGGTTTAGCGTTTCAGCTGTTGCCCCGGCATTAAGTGTTCAGTTTGGATTGAATAATAGCGAAATATCGGCACTTGTGATTGCCCTTCAGCTTGGTTTTGTAGCAGGCACTTTATTTATAGCGATGACAAATCTTGCCGATGTTTTCAATCCCCGTATCGTTATAGCTATGGCTTCGGTTTTGACTGCGATTGTTAATCTGCTCTATATCTATTTGGGAGAGAATTTTGTTGCCGGTCTGGTCCTTAGATTTCTAACCGGTTTTGGATTGGCGGGTGTTTATCCACTTTGTATGAAAGTGATTACCAGTTGGTTTAAAGACCGAAGAGGCGCTGCCATCGGCATTTTTGTTGGTGCCATTGCCATTGGTTCGGCGATGCCGCACTGGCTTGGCGATTTACTGCGGCAGGATTGGCAATTGACAATTATTTCCAGCTCAAGCTTGTCCGGGCTTGCCTCTATTATAATATTCCTGTTTGTAAAAGATGGACCATATCATTTACCGGCTTCGAAATTTAACTTCAAGTACGCATATACAGTCATGAAATACCGGCCGACACGTTTGGCATATTTTGGGTATTTTGGGCACATGTGGGAATTATACGCCATGTGGACATGGATACCGATTTTTTTAATTGAAGCATTGGGCAGAAATAATGAGCCTTTTTATCTTTCGTCGGGTACTATGGCTTTTCTCATTATTGCCATCGGTGCAGTAGGATGTGTTGTTTATGGCTTTTGGGCAGATAAAATAGGACGGAGTAAATCTACAATTACAAGTTTATTTTTTAGTGGATTATGCTGTTTTGGTATTGGATTTCTTATGAACTCAAATCCACTTTTGCTTTTTGGAGTTTGTTTATTTTGGGGATTTGTAGTGGTTGCTGATTCTGCTCAATTCTCTGCTGCGGTTTCAGAACTCTGTGAGCCTGAATATATGGGTACGGCTTTAACCATGCAAACCAGTGTCGGTTTTTTAATTACAATTCTGTCGATTCATATCATTCCGATTATAAAAACTTTTGCAGGTTGGGGTATTGCCTTTGCAATTTTAGGGCTTGGACCTATCGTAGGTGGAGTATCAATGTATTTACTATACAAATCGCCGGAAGCAATTAAAATGGCTGGTGGTAACAGATAATAAGTGTTAAATTATAACGGGAAGTTCAGGAAGCTATGACAAAATTATTGTTATTTGATGTAGATTTAACCCTCATTCAAACAGGTGGCTGCGGCCGCCGGGCAATGAGTCTGGCTTTTGAAGAAATTCTCGGGAATGGACACACTGCAATGAAGAATGTGAGTTTTGCCGGCAATACAGATGGTGGTATTTTTCGTGAAGCGCTTAGCCAGGTTGAGGGGGAGTGGAACCAGCAAAAACAAGATGAATTTAAAAATTCTTACCTCAAACATCTGGTCAAAGAAATAATTAAACCTGATAAAAGTCAGGAAATTAAACCGGGTATTTTGAAGCTTCTGCCCAAGTTGCAGGAAAGAGACGATATCACCTTAGCTTTATTAACCGGGAACTGGGAGCAGGGCGCTCGCACAAAATTACAACATTTTGATTTGTGGCATTTTTTCGAATTTGGCGCTTATGCGGATGATGCCTGGGTACGCAACGAACTGCCGCCAATTGCAGCAAAAAGATTTTCGCAAATAAAAGGTAAGCCCATCCAACCAAAAAATGTTTACGTTATTGGCGATACGCCTAAAGATGTCGAGTGCACCAGACCTTATGGCGCCAAAAGTGTGGCCGTGGCAACCGGCTATTTTTCAGTGGACCAATTAAAAAAAACTGAGCCGGATTATATGTTCGAAAATTTTGCCGAGCCTGAAATGTTTATTGAGATTTTGGATTGAGGGAAAAAATAAAGCGGCCCGTTATGAGCCGCTTTTAATTGTACCAATTATCTTTGACATCCGTGTCTTTGCAAATCTGTTCCTGATTTAGATAAGAAGGTACTTGGTTCTTTTCTAAATACATTTATTTAATCGGGAGGCCCTCTAAAAAATTTAGTTTGTTAAAAAAAATTAAAAAAAGTTGATTTTCCTGGAAGATAATGGCTTTTACTTTTGTTAGAATATTTGAAAGCCCTGGAAGGTAATAATTGGTAACCTCCTATTTTTACCCTTCCTCCTCGATATCCCCGGGAATTATCCCGGGGATTTTTTTTGAAACTACCTTGAATTTAACTCAATTCCGTTCGATAAGAGATATAGTAAGAAATATAGATTGGCTCAAATTAATATAAATGAAAAAACTACTTTTAATTATCTTTAGTCTGTCGACTTGGGTTGCGCTTGCCGCAGGTAGTAAAACATTGCATGACGCTTCTTGCTTAAACATTGTGTTTCCACAGTCCGGGGATACTTTGAACTTTGGGCAAGTCAGGTTTTCTGGGTCATGCCTACCCGATGCAAATATCTGGTTTAATGGCAAGCGTTTGAAAGTTTACCCAACTGGCGCTTTTGTGGGCATTGCAAAAATCGAAGAAGGCTGGAATTCCCTGATTTTCCGTATTCTTGATCGCCATGGTGTTATCAACGACACGGTCAGAGTTTTTCATAAATACAGCCCTTTTGAGTACCCCGAAATCCCAACCTCGGTTGAACATAACAGCGTTTTCCCATTATCCGATTTATGGGTGAGCCAGGGAGAAAAATTCCATGCCGGTTTTTGGGGAAGCCCCAATGGGACAGCCTTTCTATCAATTCCGGGTATGGCAGAAAGCGTGGAAGTTCCGGAAGTCCCTAGTTACCGGAATGGTGGCAAAACGGGGTTTTATCAGATAAAGTTAAAAGCGCCTCGTTCAGAAATTATGGATTCCCAACCTCTGTTTTATAACTTTCAAGGCAAGGATGGGCATTCTTTTAAATTTACAGCTCCGGGACAATTAAAAATTCTCAGCCCGCACACGATTTTAGTTGGCGTCACAAATGATTCAATAAACTTAATTCGAAAAAGGCCTGCCGGGAAAATTTTGTACACATTGCCGCCCGGTTTAAAAATGAGAATTACAGGGAAGTACGATAACTATTTTAAAGTGCAGTATGCAAAGCGTAAAGAGTATTTTATTCACCAGAGAAATATTACGGTTTTACCGGGAGAAAAATATCCCTACTCATCTATTGGCGGTATGCAATTCTCTGAGGATGAAACTCATGTAAATTTTGAATTTGAAGTTTCGGGACTTGTTCCTTTTGAGGTTAAGGAGAACACCAGAAGGAGAACTTTGGAAGTGTCCTTTTACCGATCTGTCCGGGCAGCAAATTGGGTGATGCCACAACCGGAAAGCGCTTTCATTAAAAAAGTAAGTTCCAGGCAAAAAAATGGCGCTATTCTGGTATTGAAGGTGCAGTTGGAACAGGAGCATTCCTGGGGATATGAGGCTGGTTATGAGGACAAAGTTTTCAAACTAAAAATTAAAAAAGCACCAATTTTCAATGGAAATTATGGTTTGCCATTGGCCGGGTTAACGCTTTGTGTAGACCCAGGTCATGGTGGGGAATACCTGGGTGGTGTTAGTCCCACAGGAATGAGAGAGGAAGATGCGAATCTCGAAATTGCGCTTGAGGTCTCCAAACTGCTGACTTCTCACGGCGCTCGAGTGATTTTAACGCGCAACTCAAATACTACGCTTTCCTTATCGGACCGTGTGCGAATTGCGCAAATGACAAATACTGATATCTTCGTTTCCATTCATAATAATTCAATTCCGATAAACGTTGATCCAATGAAATTTAAAGGTACCAGCGTTTACTACAGTCACCCCCAATCGTATAAACTTGCAAAGTCTATCTACAAGCGCATGACCGGTATTGGCCTTAACTCGCACAAAACCCGTTACGCACCATTTGTGGTTACCCGGCAAACAAATTTTCTCTCGGTATTGGTTGAAGCTGCATTCCTCACGCATCCCGAAGATGAAATGCTCTTGTTAAGCAAAGAGTTTAAGCAGGCAATGGCCGGAGCAATTGTTGAGGGAGTTATGGATTTCCTGGCAGAGGCGGCGCCTGATTCAATGAAAGAAGCAATTAAAACCAGTTCACTTCGGTATTTTCCTTCAAGTAATTAATTTCAGTTTATAAATTCACAAAATATCCCTTGCTTTTTCCGTCGTGGGTGTTTTATTTTCCCAAGCTTAGAATTAGGAGTTTTTAATGGAAAGACTGGAAACATTTAAAAATAAATACCCTGATCGCGATTATACAATCACCATTGTAAATCCTGAATATACTTCAGTTTGCCCCATGACCGGTTTACCGGACTATGGGACTTTCACCGTCAATTACGTGCCTGATAAAAAGTGCCTGGAGCTAAAAGCGTTGAAGTATTATTTTCTTGAGTTTCGGGATAAAGGCATCTTTTATGAAGCGGTGACCAATCAGATTCTGGATGATTTGGTAGAAGCCTGTCAACCGAGAAGCATGGAGGTGGTTGGTGCATTTACCGCGCGCGGCGGAATAACTTCTACAATTAAAGCTGTTTATAAAAGGGCGTGACATGGCGCGTGAGTTAGCAATTGTTTTGATGAGCGGCGGCCTGGATAGTGCTGTAACCACCGGAATAGCAGCCCAGAATTATGAGCTTGCTGCCTTACACTTGAATTACGGTCAACGAACTTTAGAACGGGAACTGAAGTCATTCAACGATTTATGCGACCATTACAAAATAGATAAACGGCTGATTGTGGATATAAAACATCTCGCTCAAATTGGTGGTTCAAGTTTAACCGACAAAAAATTGGCTGTTAGCAAAGCCAACCTTGAAAGCGAGGAAACCCCTTCGTCTTATGTGCCTTTTAGAAATGCTAATTTTCTGGTAATTGCAACGAGTTGGGCAGAGGTTATTGCTGCAAATAAAATATTTGTGGGCGCAGTAGATGAAGATAGCTCCGGTTACCCTGATTGCCGCCGTGAGTTTTATGATGCATTTGGACAAGCCATTGACGCTGGCACCAAACCTTCTACAAAAATTAAAATAGTTACACCCATTATTGCAATGAAGAAATCTGAGATTGTTCAAAAGGGTGTGGAGCTGGGTGTGCCATTTGAGTTAACCTGGTCATGTTATCAAAACAATGATAAGGCGTGCGGTGTCTGCGATAGCTGCGCTTTTCGTTTGCGCGGTTTTCAGGAAATGAATGTGGAAGACCCGATTCAGTATGAGACCAGACCATTTTATCAATAATTGACGTGAAAATTATAATGAGGGTAACCTGAATTATGCTAAAATTATCATTTTGTGCATTACCAATTTTACTTTTTCTTTCATGTGAAGAAAAAGTACCCGAGACCACCCCTGCTGAAAATGAAATTTTAAAAGCCGGAATCATCGACCAGAGGCAGCAAAAAGATATTAGTTTTAAAACAGGTGGCAAGGATTCCCCGATTCCTGCTGAAAATATTCCTGCCTTTACCGCCTTGAAATATTACCCTGTTGATTCCAAATACCGAATGCAGTTGTCGTTGAAAGCCTTTGAGAAGCCGGATGTATTCAAAATTATAACCAGCCGGGGAGTCGAACGTGACACTGAACGTACCGGTTTCTTTGAATTTGATCTCGACGGGGTAGAATGTAAGCTGTATGCTTACAAAATTTTGGATATTCAAGACAAATATCCGGGGCATATTTTTATTCCATTTAGAGATGCGACCTCCGGAGATGAAACTTATGGCGGTGGCCGCTATATCGATCTGCAGGAAAATGAATCCGGTTACTATGTTATTGACTTCAATGAGGCCTACAACCCACTTTGTGCCTACGGTAAAACTACCTACAATTGCCCGATTCCACCTGCCGAAAATACGTTGCCGGTTGCAATTTATGCAGGTGAAAAGGGATACGCTAAATCGCACTGACTTGGTAATTCACAAATCGAGAGACCAAATCGGAAAGATGTAAAGGGAAGAGAGAAGAGGGATGAGAGAAGAGAGAAGAGGGAAGAGAGTAAGAGAATGAAACCATCGGCTTTCAGTAGTCAGCTTTCAGTTTTAAAAAATAGTATAAAGAAAGTCACTTCTGCGCCTGATATTCATAATCAGGTACTTAAAAAAAGCTGACCGCTTCAAAGCTATGAATAATCCCAGGCTATTTAAAATGACCGAATCTCTATTTCACACAGATAGCTACTTAAAAGAAGTCAAAGCGAAAGTCGTTGCAATTGAAGATGACGCTTTAATTTTGGAGAAAACCGTTTTCTATCCCGGCGGCGGCGGTCAACCTGCGGATGAAGGGAAACTGCTGTTTCATGGCTATGTTGCCCGTATTGCCAAAGTGAAACGCAGCGGTGAAAATGTTTTGCACTGGGTCGATGGCCCTCTGCCGGAGGTCGGGCAGTTTGTGAAATGCAAAATCAATTGGGAGCGGCGCTACCGGTTAATGCGCACCCATACGGCGCTGCATATTTTATGCGGTGTTATCTGGCGTGATTTCGGGGCACAGGTTACCGGCGGTAATATGGAACCGTGCACCGGACGCCTCGATTTTGAGCTTGAATCCATGTCTTCTGATTTTGCTGAAAAAATTGAAAGTTTGATCAATAAAGAAGTAGCTGCAGAGCGATCGATAAAAGTGAATGTTCTCCCAAGAGCCGAGGCTTTTGAAATTCCGGATCTCATTCGAACGAAAATAAATCTACTGCCAAAAGGTATCGAAGAAGTGCGAACGATTGAAATTGTTGGTCTGGACTTACAGGCTGATGGCGGCACCCATGTCGCAAATACCAGAGAAGTCGGCCACATCAAGGTAGTTGAACACAAAAGCAAAGGAAAAATGAACAAGCGGATTAAGATTCAGCTTGATTGAAAAGTTAGAGATTTATTTTGTTTTGTGATATTTTCGTGATAATTTTTTCTTACCTTCCTTCTAATTTAAATTGAAATAGACAAAATGCAGAAGAAAATTCTAACTATTGAAGATGATACTCAAATAGTTGAGTTGTTAAAAATTCATCTTTCCGATATGGATTGCAAAATGGATTGGGCTAAAGATGGATTGTCCGGGCTGAGAAAATTTAATAATCAGGAATATGAGCTTATTATATTAGACATCATGCTGCCCGGACTTGATGGTTTTGAAGTATGTAAAAGGATCCGAGCGGATAATAATTATACACCCATTTTGATGCTTACTTCTAAATCTGAGGAGTTAGATAAAGTGCTGGGATTGGAGCTTGGCGCTGATGATTATTTGACCAAACCGTTCAGTATCCGCGAACTGGTAGCGCGCATTAAAGCGATATTTCGCAGGATTGAGGTAGACAAGAAGAAAAATGAACCCTCCCCAACAAGCAACGAAAAATTGGTTTTTGGCGATCTGATTATTTATTCGGAAAAAAGAAAAGTGAGTCTTGATGGTAAATATATTGATTTAACTGCCCGTGAGTTTGACTTACTGGCTCTTTTTGCTTCGAGGCCGGGACGTGCTTACAGCCGGCAAGAGTTACTCGACATTGTGTGGGGCTACAATTATGATGGTTATGAGCATACTGTAAATTCTCATATAAATAGACTGCGCAGCAAAATAGAGAAAGATCCTGCAAATTGTCGTTTCATTAAAACCATTTGGGGTGTTGGTTATGGTTTTGCCGAACCTGAGGAATTTGATGAATGAAAACATTTTTGCATAAGTTTTACCTGAAAATTTCAATTGTTTTTTTGGTGTTGCTGTTTTGTGTGGGCTTGGTTCAAATCTGGCTATCAGTAAATTCGTCCATGGCTTTTGTCCGAGAATCTGATCAAGCATTGAATGAAGAGCTCGCCAGAGATGTTGCAAATAATTTCCAACCATTCTTAACCGACAGTATAGATCTGGATGGCATAGAACATCTGATCCACGAACTGATGATAATGAACCCGCGCATTGAATTTTATTTAATGGACGATGAGGGCAAAGTTCTGGCTTTTTTTGCTGAGCCTCAAAAGAAAGTCAAGTTGCAGTACATTAATTTGGAACCTATTCATCAGTTTTTAGCCGAAGGCGCTGAGCTGCCAATTCTTGGAGATGACCCACGTAATATCGGCTTGTTGAAGCCTTTTTCTGCTTCAAGACTGCAAATCGGCCCTGAGATTGATGGCTATTTGTATATTATTCTGGGCGGTGAAAAATATGATACGGCATCATCGATGATCCGGGAGAGCTATATTTTTAAAACGATGAGCAGAAGCATTTTGGTTACACTAATTTTTACCGCAATAGTTGGTCTATTGGCTTTTAGTTTTCTGACTAAAAAATTTCGTAAAATGACTCGAACGGTGAAACATTTTGAAGCCGGAGATTACAGTCAGAGAATTGATGTTGAGTCTGAAGATGAGATAGGACAGCTTGCCAATGCGTTTAATCAGATGGCTGATACTATCGTTGCCAATATGGATGAACTTAAACGAGTGGACAAACAGAGACGAGAATTGGTTGCAAATGTATCGCACGATTTGCGCAGCCCGCTGGCTTCTATTCAGGGTTACCTCGAAACCATTTTGATGAAAGATGAATCCCTGACTGCTGCCGAACGGAAAAAGTATCTAAACACTATTTATGACAGTTCCATCAGTTTGAGCCAGTTGGTTGCGGAATTGTTTGAACTGTCAAAGTATGATGCCAAGCAAGTGCAGCCGCAACCTGAGCCATTCTCGATTACCGAACTCACACAGGATGTGTTTATGAAATTTAAACCTAAGGCCGAGAGCCGTAATATAAATTTCTTCATGAATTTTCCTAAAGACTTGCCCATGGTAATTGGTGATATCGGCATGATTGAACGGGCGTTGTCTAACTTAATTGAAAATGCATTGCACTACACACCTAAAAAAGGTTCTGTTAAAATTGAACTGTCCAGACATCAAAACAAAATTGCTATTGTTGTGCAGGATACCGGCTACGGTATTCCCGAGGATGAGCTGTCGCGTGT
>JAJDAE010000352.1 GCA_029262035.1 Candidatus Zhuqueibacterota bacterium | reverse complement strand
CACCAAATCATTGATCATGCCTTGCAAACCCATTTCCCGACCATCGTCCGGAGAATAAATCCGGGTAATGCCGTAGTCCTCTAATTCTTTGATTTCCTTAGGTAGAATAACGCCGCCGCCACCTCCGAATATTTTGATGTGACCGGCATTTTTTTCATGCAGGAGGTCGTACATATACTTGAAATATTCTACGTGCCCGCCCTGGTAGGAGGTTATGGCAATGGCTTGTGCGTCTTCCTGGATAGCGCAGTCCACTACTTCGCCAACACTGCGGTCGTGCCCAAGGTGAATGACCTCGACACCCGTTGTTTGGATGATGCGGCGCATAATGTTAATAGCTGCGTCATGGCCATCAAACAAAGAAGCTGCGGTTACAATGCGGATTTTATTTTTGGGCTGGTAGGGTTTAATGTTCATAAATTGAAATTTACTCCTCAAAATCTTTTTCTAATATAAGGACAAAATATGCGCAAACGAAATTAATTTTTGTTGACTTTAAGGCGTTTAGACCGAAAAGCTATGGGGGGAAAATAGAGTAATTTACCCACAGATAAAAGCCATAGGTAAAAAATTAAATAATTTACTCATAGATCAGTCATTGAGAGAAATATCTTCAGGTACCTGTTCTCTGAAAGTCCGTAACAGTTTTTGCACTGCCAGACCGGGTGGTATTTTACCTGCAGTAACTTCATGCTCCATTTCGTCCAGCATCTTAGACATACCGGGATATCCAAGAAAAAATTCCCTTAGCGACTCGCTAAGGATGTTATGCATCCAGGCTTTAGCTTGCTGTTTCCGCCTATCTACAAAGAGGCCACTCTGTTTTGTTTGTTTTTTGAATGCCTCTATCGTCTGGCAGATTTCCGCAATGCCATCACCAAAAAGGGCAGAGCAAGTAGCAACTTTGGGCTGCCAACCTTTGGTATAGAGCGGTAAATAATGCAGCGCTGATTCTATTTCTTTTTTCGCCAGTTCCGCTCGTGCGATGTTATCGCCATCTGCCTTGTTAATAAAAATCGCATCCGCAATTTCGATGATACCTTTTTTGATGCCTTGGAGCTCATCGCCGCTGCCGGGAATTTGTAGCAGCAGAAAAAAATCTACCATGGAACGCACGGTTATTTCACTTTGGCCAACGCCGACAGTTTCAACAATAATTACATCATAACCGGCAGCCTCGCAAAGCAGAGTGCTCTCGCGGGTTTTCTGCGCCACGCCGCCGAGCGTGCCGGAGGAAGGGGAGGGGCGAATGAAACTTTCCGGGTTTGCAGCCAATTTTTCCATACGGGTTTTATCGCCAAGAATGCTGCCGCCGCTGACGGAGCTGCTGGGGTCAACCGCCAGCACCGCAACTTTATGTCCTTCGGAAATAATGTGCTGCCCTAAGGCTTCGATAAGTGTACTTTTGCCAACACCGGGCGCGCCGCTAATACCCACACGAATGGAGCTGCCGGTGTGCGGCATGATTGCGGTGAGGAGTTCATTTGCCTGCGTTTGGTGAGCCGATGATCGGCTTTCGATGAGGGTGATGGCTCGGGCAAGTACGCCGCGATCATTTTGCAAAATACCCGTGACAAAGTCTTTCGTGCTGAGCTTTTTTCTTGCTGAAACCATCAGGAATGAATGCGGTGGATTAATTCGTCAATAATCTTGGTGGCGGCTTCGGGGATAACTGTGCCCGGTCCAAAAATAGCTGCTGCGCCGTTTTCATACAAAAAATCATAATCCTGCGGGGGAATAACGCCACCGGCCACCACCATAATATCCCCGCGTTTGAGTTGTTTGAGTTCGTTCACGAGTTGCGGGATGAGTGTTTTATGCCCGGCTGCCAGCGAGCTGATGCCCACGATGTGGACGTCGTTTTCAACGGCCTGACGTGCGGTCTCGGCTGGCGTTTGAAACAGTGGCCCGATATCGACGTCGAAACCAAGATCGGCAAATGCTGTGGCGATGACTTTTGCGCCACGGTCATGACCATCTTGTCCCATTTTTGCCACCAGAATGCGCGGACGCCGGCCTTCTGTTTTTTCAAACGCACTAATTTTTTCATGTACTTTTTCCACTGAACCATCCTTTTTAAATTCAGTTGAATAAACTCCGGATACTACACGAATTTCCGCTTTGTGCCTGCCGAATGCTTTTTCCAGCGCGAACGAGATTTCACCTAAAGTCGCTCTTAGCTGTGCGGCTTGGACTGATAATTCCAGCAGGTTGCCTGCACCGGATTGTGCGGCCGCTGTCAACTCATTCAGGGCGGATTCAACCTCAGACTGCTCACGTTCCTGTTTGAGTTTGGTAAGGCGCTCAAGCTGCGCGTCACGCACCGCCGTATTATCGATTTCAAGCAACTCAATTTTAGACTCGTCTTTTGTCTGGTATTTGTTCACCCCGACGATAATTTCCTCACCCGAATCGATTCGCGCCTGCCTGCGGGCAGCGGCTTCCTCAATACGCAGCTTCGGAATACCTTTTTCGATGGCCTTTACCATGCCGCCGAGGGACTCGATTTCCTGGATGTGTTGCCATCCGAGTTGCAGTAATTGCTGCGTCAATGATTCGACATAATAGGAGCCGCCCCAGGGATCGATAACGCGGGTGATGCCGGTTTCTTCCTGTAAATAAAGCTGGGTGTTCCTTGCGATGCGGGCAGAGAAATCCGTGGGCAGGGCGAGCGCTTCATCCAGCGAATTGGTGTGCAGAGATTGTGTATGCCCCATAACTGCGGCCATGGCTTCAATGCAAGTACGGGCGATATTGTTGAATGGATCTTGCGCCGTGAGACTCCAGCCGGAGGTTTGGCAATGAGCGCGTAAGGCCATGGATTTTGGATTCTTTGGGTTGAATTGATTCATGAGTTGGGCCCACAAAACCCGTGCAGCGCGCAGCTTGGCGATCTCCATAAAGTAGTTCATGCCGATGCCCCAGAAGAACGACAGCCGGGGCGCAAAGTCATCGATATCAATACCAGCAGCCAGACCGGTTTTTACGTATTCCAAGCCATCGGCCAATGTGTACGCCATCTCCAGATCAGCGGATGCTCCGGCTTCCTGCATGTGGTAGCCTGAGATACTGATGCTGTTGAACTTCGGCATTTTTTCTGAAGTGAATTTGAAAATGTCGGCCACGATTCGCATGGAATCCTGCGGTGGATAAATGTAGGTGTTGCGTACCATGTATTCTTTGAGAATGTCGTTTTGAATGGTACCGCTAAGTTGCTCCGGATTTACGCCTTGTTCCATCGCAGCAACAATATAAAATGCGAGGATAGGCAAAACGGCGCCGTTCATGGTCATGGAAACCGAGATTTTATCAAGCGGGATTTCTTCGAACAGAATTTTCATATCCAGAACCGAATCGATGGCTACACCGGCTTTGCCGACATCGCCAACCACACGGGAGTGGTCAGAGTCATAACCGCGATGAGTTGCGAGATCAAACGCAACGGAAAGCCCTTTTTGTCCGGCTGCGAGATTTCGACGGTAGAATGCATTACTTGCCTCGGCAGTTGAAAAACCGGCGTACTGCCGAATCGTCCACGGGCGCATAAGATACATGGTGGCGTACGGGCCGCGTAAATAGGGGGGAAGTCCGGCGGTGTATTCCAGATGTTCTGCATCCTTTAAATCGTAGGTGGTATAAAGTGGTTTGACTTTAATCTTTTCATTGGTTTCCCAATCAATTTTAGTAGGATTTGTTTTTGAGTTTACCTTGTCCGAGGTAAATTCTAAATCTATTTTTGTGAAGTCCGGATTGCGTTTCATGCGATACCAATTTCCTGCATAAGCCGATTCAGCATCTCGTAAATATTTGATTTGATGTGGATGAAATCATCGATGCCTGCCTTTGTGAATGTGTCGATGTGATTGGTCGGATTACCAGCTACCATGATTTTCAACTCGCTGTTTTGGTCTTTTAGTTTTTGACTGAGGGCTGGTACGAATTTCGGATAAAACTCATCGCTGGAGCAAATAGTTACAATAACGGTTTTTGAATTCAAGACAACTTCCAGTTTTTCATTCAGCACATTTTCGGATACTTTGAACCCGGCAACTTCAAAAAATCCCCTGGCAAAATCTGCCCTGGGCTTGTATGCTTCGGCAGCACCATAATTTAAAAGCAGAACTTCCGGTTTCACAGCATGTGCTTCAATTCGAATACGTAATTTTTCAAAAGGCTCTACAGCACGGCGCATTTTAGTATTTATCTTTAAATCTTTCTCATTCAAATTTGGATAAATGTTGGCGCCAATAATTTTACTGCGTCTGGTCTCAATGTCTCGCATGCGCTTACTGCGGGTTTCCGAGATACTTTTTTGAATAAAGTCTTGCTGCAATGCTGCTACCATACCGCCCTTTTTTTCAACTTCCTGAAATAGCTGCCAGGCTTTCTCTGCGAGAGATTTGGTCAATGATTCGACGTACCAGGAGCCGCCCGCAGCATCCAACACATTGCCGACATGCACTTCATCTTTCAGAATAAGTTGAATATTGCCTGCAATGCGTTCTGAAAAGCCATCCGTTTCTTTTGAAAGAAAATTGAATGGAGAAATTTGCAAACTATCACAGCCGCCGAGAATTGCTGAAAAAGCCTCGGTTGTTGACCGGAGAATATTGGTGTGTTCGTCAAGAATAGTTTTATTCCAGGCACTGGTTTGAGTATGGATTTTTATTTTGGAATGTCCTTCACTGCCACCAAAAGCTTTTGAAATATTGTACCATAAATTTCGAAGCGCCCGCAGTTTGGCGATTTCCATAAAAAAGTTTGAGCCAATAGAGAGAGTGAAATTTACATTTTTATAAACGGTAGAAAAATCTAGCGCAGGCTCAGCGGCTAACATTTTCCGGATAGATTCAACGGCTGCCGCAATTCCGAATGCTAATTCTTGTGCTGCACTTGCTCCCGCATTGTGGTAATTTGTAGCATCAATACAAAAAAAACTGAAATCAGGTGTGTTTTCAATGCCCCATCTAATATTTTCTGCATAATGTATAAAATATTTGTCCAACTGACTTGGCCACTTCTTTGTATTTATAAGATTGGCAATGGGATCGTGAAAAATAGCGCCTTGCAATTCTTTTAATGATATTTCGCAATCTTTTAAAAGTTGGATAAACGCAGAGGAAATATTGGGAGTATCAAAAGAATTGATAAAAATAGGGGCCTTTGAGAGAGCATTGCTTTTTAGAAAATGTTTCCATTGGTCAAAATGTTGACTAAGGATACTGACTTCATCGATTTTTAAAAGAAGCGCACGGTGCTTGTCAGTAAGGGCTGGCTTTGGTTCTGAAACTGCTTCCAGGGTGACTTCTTTCAAAAAATACCATGTAGGAGAATTCAAACTCTCGAACCCTCTGGTGAAGGGAGCTTCTCCAGGTAAAGAAGAGCTAAATTCCGAATTATTCAAATCAGAATTTGAATATAATGGCTCAAGCAGGATTTCTTCATATGTATTGGTTTTTAGAATATGTTCAAAAGGTTTGCCCTTTAATAATTTTTTGGCGGCTACTTCCCAAGATTGAGTTGTGTGAGGCGGAAAGTCTCTCATTAGATTGGGGTTGTGTTTAGTCGTAGCCATATTCACCTAAAGTCTGTTTGAAAGCGAGTCTTTCTTATTGTCCAAAAGTGTTGTAAATTTAGTAATTAAACTTATTTTTTGCAATAGTTTTTGGGTAGCAGAAGGCAGGTTTTTTTTGTTGACAAGCAATGGATATTTTTGTATATTGACCCACTAAATTTATATGTGTAAAATGTTTAAGGAGTTAGATCTGTAATATGGCAAACTATGCTTCCGCAGTAAGGCGAATAAGAAGAAGTGAAAAATCTAGACAATATAATAAACACTATGTGTCTTTAATGAAGTCTGAAATTAAAAAAATGCTTACAATTGCCGATAAAGAAGAAGCGGCAAAAATGTTTAGGGCCGCTCAGAAAATGCTGGATAAATTAGCATCGAAAGGCATTATACATAAAAACAAAGCAGCCAACCAGAAGTCGAGATTGGCTACTTACGTAAATAGCTTATAAATCTTTTTTTAAATACGCGAAACCGGGTTGGCAGTCTGAACCAGTAATTCCCCCTAATTCTGGGAAAGACAGCTTCCCGGTTTCCTTTTTTATTTCAACATGTTATAATTTGGTGCTTCGTGGGAGATAATAATATCATGCGGATGACTCTCACTCATTCCTGCCGCGCTTATTTTCACAAACTGAGTTTTGGTTTTTAAGTCTTCAATAGTTTTGGTACCGCAATAGCCCATCGCTGCTCTTAAACCACCTGTCATTTGATATACCACTTCACTTAGTTTACCGCGATAAGGCACTCTTCCTTCAATTCCCTCGGGAACAAGCTTTTTTAGGTCTTTTGCATCTTGTTGAAAATATCGATCTTTACTGCCTTGCTGCATCGCTGAAAGCGAACCCATGCCGCGATATACTTTGAAACTCCGTCCGCCAAGAAAGATGGTTTCTCCGGGGCTTTCGTCAGTACCTGCAAAAAGATTTCCGATCATCACTGTGTCAGCACCTGCGGCAATCGCTTTGGGGATATCGCCAGTCTGCTTAATTCCGCCATCCGAAATAAGGGGGATACCTTGTTTTTTACAGATTTCATAGCTTTGCATTACAGCTGAAATTTGCGGCATGCCGATACCTGTTACAATTCGGGTGGTACAAATTGCACCGGGCCCCATGCCGATTTTCACTGCATCAGCGCCAGCATCAATTAAGGCCTTGGTGCCATCGGCGGTGGCAACGTTGCCTGCAATAATTTCTACACCACTGAATTCCTTTTTAACTTTTTGAATCATGTCGAGCACGCTTTTTGAGTGCCCATGAGCGGTATCTATGGCAAGGACATCTACATTGGCAGATATTAAAGCTTCTGTTCTTTTTAGGGTGTCAATGGTCACGCCAACTGCGGCGCCTACTCGTAAGCGACCATGCTCATCTTTGGCGGCGTTTGGATACATTCGTTTTTTCTGAATATCTTTTACTGTAATCAGCCCTTTTAAGCACCCATCGCTATCCACAACCGGCAACTTTTCAATTCTATGTTCCTGCAGTATTTTTTCGGCCTGTTCGAGAGTAGTACCCATTGCCGCTGTGATTAGGTTTTCTGAAGTCATAACATCGTTTATTGGGATGTCAGTATCTATTCCAAAACGCAAATCCCGGTTTGTAAGAATCCCAACTAACCGTTGGCCATCTACAATTGGGATGCCCGATATTTTATAGCGTTGCATCAGCGCCTGGGCTTCACCGACAACAGATTCTTTTGTAAGCGTTATGGGGTTGGAAATCATGCCACTTTCCGAACGTTTCACTCTATCAACCTCATCACGCTGTTTTTGGATAGACATATTTTTGTGAATGATGCCGATTCCGCCTTCGCGTGCAATGGCAATGGCTAACTTGGATTCAGTAACTGTATCCATTGCTGCTGCAACCAACGGCACGTTTAGTTTTATATTTTGTGTTAATTGGCTTTGAGTTTCTGCTTCTTTTGGTAAGAATTCTGAATAAGCCGGTACCAACAAAACATCATCAAAAGTTAATGCTTCGCTCTTAATTTTGCTCAACATGTAAATCTCCGCAGTTTGAAAATTGTTGAGCTAATTGTAGTGAATAACTTTTAAATAATCAATGCCTTTTAAAGTAAAAAAGCCAA
>JAJDAE010000351.1 GCA_029262035.1 Candidatus Zhuqueibacterota bacterium | reverse complement strand
CGTGATTTTGCCTTATCACATTTGCCAGATGATGAAATGTTTAGACTGGTCAGTATGCTGTATGATGTTGTACCGGACATTCTGCGCGAACAAGGTAAAGCCAAAAATCCATGGCCAAATGTGGACTCACATTCAGGCGTTTTACAATGGCATTATGGTGTAAAGGAATATGATTTTTATACAGTGATGTTTGGTGTTGGCCGCGCACTTGGAGTTTTAAGCAACTTGATTTGGGATCGTGCAGTTGGGCAGGCCTTGGAACGTCCAAAATCACTCACAACAAGTATGCTGGAAAAAATAGCAGGAATTAAGTAACGTAGCATCTCTAGGGCGTAAAGAGTAGAGCGAAGAGAGTAGAGCTGAACTAATATTACATAAATGCTCTACGCCCTTCTCTCTTCGCTTTGCGGCTTCTTTCGATGATCATGAATTCTATTCGCTTTGAGATCAAAGGTTGGTAACGTACCGTATGGTACGGGTTTTATAGCTGAACGTAACCCAAGACTATTTTGAATCTCCCTTGAAATACCCGCAGCTACTGAATCGGGCTCATCACTTTTAATCTCAACGCGAATTTCCAACTCATCTAATTCACCACGCCGGAAAACATCCACAGCAAACTCACCTACCTCAGCAAAACGGCGAACAATATTTTCGATAGCGCTGGGAAAAACATTGATGCCCCGAATCACCAATGCATCATCCACCCGGCCAATGACACCACCTTCAAAACGATGAAATGTTCGACCGCATGTGCAGGGTTCTTTTAACAACTTTACCCGATCTCCTGTCCGGTAGCGAATAACCGGCATTCCGATACGTCCGAGATTTGTTATGATCAACTCACCATTCTCCGCAGACTTACCGGTTTTCGGATCGACAACTTCGGCGACAAACTCGCCTTCATTAATATGTAACCCCGCCTGCTCCTGGCATTCGTAACCCCAGGCACCCACTTCAGTAGCGCCCGCATGATCATAACATTTGGCTCCCCAGAGCGTTTCAATTCGCTTTTTGGTAGAAGGCAGGCCTCCGCCCGGCTCCCCCGCCTGAATAGTAATTTTAACGTTTGAATTCGCAATATCAAGTCCCTCCTGTTCCGCAACTTCAGCAAGATGAAGCGCATAAGTCGGGGTACAGACAAGCACTGAAATATCGTTAATCAAAATTGCCTTCACGCGCTGAAGAGATGACATCCCTCCACCCGGAACAGCTAAAGCGCCGATATGGTGTGCTCCTTCGTAAGCACTCCAAAACCCGATAAACGGCCCAAATGAGAACGCGTAAAAAATCCGATCCTTGGAGGTGACTCCCGCCGCTTTGTATACTTCCGCCCAACATTGCCCCCACCAATGCCAGCTTTCTTTGGTATCAAGGCAGCGAAATGGTTCACCGGTTGTACCCGACGTTTGATGAATCCGAATGTACTCATCCCGTGGAAATGTTTGGTTGGTTCCGTAGGGCAAATTCGCAGCCTGGTCAGCCGACAGCTCTTGCTTTGTGGTAAAAGGCAACTTTCTCAAATCATCCATCGAGCGAATATCAGAAACTGATTTAACGCCTGCATCATTCAATTTTTTGCGGTAGAAATCATTGCCGGCCAAAATGGATTCCAGCATTATCTGAAATTTCTTTAATTGAATTTCGGTTAACGCCTCTCTCCCAAGCGTATCAACAATAAAATTTAATTGGGATGACTCCACAAATTCTCCTTTAATTCATAAATCTAATATCAAATATGAGATGGCAACTGCTTTTCGTCCATGGGAAACTTTTCATTAATCAACATAATCGGTTTTTCACCAACAATAATCCGGTATGTTCGGCTAACAAAATCTGTTTTATTGAGATGGCTTATGGCTTCGGGTAAACCGTTCACTTGCTCCTTCCCATACCAAAGCACTTCCCGGCGGCTTTCAACCTGGTTGTTTATCAACACCCGTCCAATCCCCCCGCCTTCAATATCCAAGCCATGCTTGAAACGACCCTCCAAACGACTCTCAATTATGAGAGAAGCTGCATAAGCATATATTTTTCCACTATACTTCCCTTTCAAAAACACCTGCCGCGCGATTACTTCCGTACCGGTTTCTGCAACCAGCCAGTCATGGTTCTCCGACAGATGATGCGTTTCCTGCATCAATCGGGTGACCTCAACCGGCTCCATTGTGTAAGCTTCAATAAATTTTGTAACGGTGCCATCAATCACCAGGAGTGCGCGGTGAAATGGCGTCAAAACCCGTAAATTTAACTCACCTAACTGCGGGGGTTTCTCGGATTGCGCCACTAAGAGGTCGTTTATTGGATTAAATTCCATACGCTACTCACTCATATTCCCTAAAATTCGATTTTATTATATGTATTTCCACTTAAAATAACAAAGGATTAAATTAGTGAACAAAACCCTATAACACAATTTCCTCAAAAATAATTGCACATGCTTCAAGTAATGTGTTGACTCTTTTTCCAAAGCTGTTTATTATCAATTTCTAATTCAACCAGGATTCATATTTCACCCAAACTTGGGAATATTCAAAAATTAGAAAACTTAAAAAAGCAACTGGCGTCGCTATGTTTGTACTAGAAACGAAATGCAAATTCAAAGTTATCGTTTTGCTCGGATTTTTATGCAGTAATATTGTACCCATAAAAATTTGTGCGCAGGATAACCAACCGAAAAAAAACGGCTATATTGTAATTCCCGCTTTGTTTTATACCCCCGAAACAAAGATTGCAGGGGGGCTGTCCTTAATTGCATATTCCAGGGGTAACAGGCCAGCGGAATCAAGACCTTCAACCATTCAACCTACTTTAATTTTCACACAAAAAAAACAAATAACCAGCTCCCTAACAATTGAACACTATCTGCTTGAGGACTCATATCGGCTCAATTTCGAAACAGCCTTTAAAAAATATCCCGATAGTTTCTTTGGTATTGGACAAAATACCAAGGCCTCAATGGAGGAAGAGTTTACACCTAAAATCTTTGAACTAAAAACTTCAGTAAATAAACGTTTCAATGAGGGCTTACATCTTGGTCTCATTTATGAATTCCGATATGACAAAATCGACAAGGTCGAGCCACAAGGTTTATTATCCCGAAAAAATATTGCCGGCAGCCAAGGCGGCCAAAATTCGGGTTTGGGAATTTCAATAAATATGGATACAAGGAACAATATTTTTTACCCGGAAGATGGTAGGTTCTATCAGACTTCTGTAACTTTTTTCAATAAGAGCCTGGGGAGTGACTTTAACTTTAGTAACACTATTTTTGATCTAAGAAATTATTATCCGTTGCACAAAAAAACAGTGCTTGCGGTTCAAGGTTATGCCAGTTTTATTGCCGGCAGCGCACCTTTCCAACTATTGTCAAATTTTGGCGGTGAAGACATGATGCGGGGTTATTTTGAAGGTCGTTTCCGGGATAAACATGCGCTTACGGCACAATTGGAGGTCAGACAGAAAGTTTTTGGACGTTTTGGTTTTGCAGGTTTTCTCGGAGCCGGTCAGGTGGCCAATAGGTTAAAGCAAATAGATTTTAATAAATTTAAATTATCCGCAGGATTTGGCTTCCGCTTCAAACTAAGCAAAAATGAGGGTATTAATGCCCGGGTTGATTTTGGTTTTATTGGCGGTAGTCCGGGGCCTTATGTGACAATAAATGAGGCATTTTAGCTGATTAAAAATCGGGGCAATAGTTCTTTCTAAAATAGAAATGGGAAATAAAAAAGGCGGCCACGTAACCGGAGGGGGAGGAAAAGGATTTAAAATTACGCGGTCGCCTAAATACACTTCTCAATTAATTTAATCGCCCAAAGATTGAAAAGTTCCAGAGAGTTTCAAAAATATAAAAAATGTATATTAAAGCGCCCCGACATTATGAATTTTGTGAAATGAATGAACTAAATATTGACTTTTTCTGATCAAATATCTATAATTCTTTTAAGTCCTAGTCATCGGAAATTCGACCAGGGGGATTTCGGATGGTTGTGTTGGTTCCCCTGAAAAGAGGAGGTGATTCTATTTCTAGTAATTTAGTGATAGAGACCTCCGGAAACGTACGCTAGACCAGTTAGACATCTAATCATAGTAGCTAACTAGGAAGCAAGCCTTTTCGGAGTTCTCAGAAAAGATACAAAAGCCTCGTTTCATTTCTGAAGCGAGGCTTTTTTTGAGTTTCAGAAAACGAATTGGGTTTGCAGATACAAATATAAACGAACGAAGCTGTATTAATTTTTTGGAGGATCCATGATTAACAAAAATGTTGAAGCGGCAATCAACGAACAAATTAAAAACGAATTCCATTCTGCATTTGTGTATTTATCAATGTGCGCACAGTGTGAAGCCATTAATTTACCGGGGTTTGCTAGCTGGCTTAGGTTGCAGTATGAAGAAGAATCGGCTCATGCACTGCGGCTGTTTGACTTTTTAAATGACCGTGGTGGCCGAGTTGAACTAAA
>JAJDAE010000036.1 GCA_029262035.1 Candidatus Zhuqueibacterota bacterium | reverse complement strand
TTTTTCTGCGACATAACATTTAGCAATGTAGTCAATATTCTCGCGCCAGAACATCCCAGCGGATGTCCCAAAGCAATTGCACCGCCGTTGAGATTTATTTTATCTTTTGGCCATCCCGCTTTTTCGATGACATAAAGTGATTGTGCTGAAAAGGCTTCATTCAATTCAATGACATCGATATCATTAATGGTTAAGCCGGCACGCTTCAAGGCTTTTTCTGTTGCGGGAATAGGTCCCATGCCCATTCTTGTCCAGTCTACGCCGGCTATAGCGCGGGAGATAATTTTTGCGCGTGGATTCAAATCGAGTTTCATCGCAAGTTCATTGCTGGCTAATATCAAACCAGATGCGCCGATTGAAACAGGACTGCTTGTAGCAGCGGTCACCGTGCCATCCGCCGAAAATGCAGGTTTAAGTGATTTTATTTTTTCCAGATCAGGCTCACGCGGGCCTTCATCTTTTGTAATGGTCTTATCACCGTTTTTGATGGCGATGACCTCATTCTCAAAGCGGTTTTCTTTCCAGGCTGCGAGCGCTTTTTGGTGCGACTCAACCGCAAAAGTTTCCTGCTGTTCCCTGTTGATATTACCATCCTTTGCAAGGTTTTCAGCAGTTTCGCCCATGCCAATATAATATTTGCTTTCTGCTAATTTTGGATGAAAACTAGGATTGTAGCCACCCATGGGTACGCCAAACATGTCCTCGACCCCACCGGCTACACCGGCTTCGATATCACCGGCCAAAATGGCTTGATCAATTTGATGCACAGCATCCATGGATGAACCACAGAAACGATTGACCACCTTGGCTCCTGCGCTCTCAGGAATATCAGCAAGAATAGAAATGCCACGAGCCATTAACATGCCTTGTGTAGCTTCAGGGAAAGCACAACCCCAAACTACGTCTTCTACTTTTTCTTTTGGAAGTTTAGGATTGCGCTCAAATAAGGCGTTGACCACCTGAGCTGATAGCTCATCCGGACGGACACCAACCAGCTCGCCGTCCTTCACGCCAATTGGGCTTCTTGCCGCGTCAAGTATCACCGTAAATTTTGACATGTTAAACTCCTTTTTTTACCTCCCCGTGTTCCTTCTTAAAGCAAAGAGGAAATTCAGGGCAGGTTCGTTTTGGGATTATATAAATCCAGTTAGTTTTTTCAGACATTTGCTCTCTTCAAAGAGAGGCTACTAATTTAGCTCGATTTCTTCCTCGTACATATCTTCAATAATTTCAGAATACTTTTCGATTACGACAGTTCGTATCACTTTCATAGTTGGAGTGAGTTGGCCGTTTTCTATAGTAAACGGTTCGGAAAGTAAACTAAAATGGTGGATTCGTTCGTAGTTAGAAAGTCTACTCTGCCGGGTATCAATTTCATTTTGGATCAATTCATTGACGCGCTGTTCACGAATTAAATTTTCATTCGAAGTAAAATTGATATTATTTTCCTGCGCGAAAAGATGAAGCTGTTCAAAGTCCGGTAAAATCAATGCAGTGATGTATTTCCTCTGTTCACCAATCAGGACTACTTGCTCAATATATTTGCTGACTTCTACTTCTTTTTCGATAGCCTGAGGCGCAATTTTCTTACCCACTGAAGTCACCAAAAGTTGCTTTTTTCTATCCGTGATAACCAGATAACCTTCATCATCAACCAAGCCAATATCCCCGGTATGGAACCAATTGTCACTCATCACAATTTCCGTTTCTTCCGGCAATTTGAAGTAACCTTGCATTATGTTCGGACCTTTTGCTAAAATCTCGCCATCCTCGCTAATTTTTACTTCAACCGAAGGTAATATTTTCCCAACGGTGCCGAACTTTGGTTTTTCCGGAATATTCACAGCAATAACCGGTGCGGTCTCCGTAAGGCCATAACCTTCCAAAATGGTCAGACCAACGGCATGAAAGAATGACCCAACATCGGCGGATAGCGGTGCACCGCCTGAAATAAAAAAACGAATATTTCCTCCGGTTTTTTCACGAATTTTAGAAAACACCAAATTATCTGCAATTTTTAATTGCCATCTCAACAAAAGACCCGGTTGTTTGCCATTTAGAACTAACTTAGAATTTTTCTTACCAGTAGCAAGCGCCCAGTTAAAAACGGCCTTCTTTAAACCTGTTTCCTTTTCAGATTTCATCACGATTTTGGCTTTTATTTTTTCATAAAACCGTGGTACCGCTGCCATGATCATTGGAGAACATTCCTCCAAATCCATGGACAGGTTTTCGATACTGGCTGAATAAACAATGCTCAATCCCTTATAAAAATAAACATAATCAACTGTTCGTTCAAAGGCATGTGACAACGGTAAAAAGGAAAGAGCTTTATCCCCGGTGTTTAAATTCAGGAAACTTGAGCAGTCCAGCATATTTGAGATAAAGTTCCGGTGAGAGAGCATAACACCTTTTGGTGTTCCTGTGGTGCCGGATGTATAAATGATAGTCGCCAATTTATCGGGTGAAGTCTGATTAACGGCTTCTTCAAGAAAAGTGGAACTATCCATTTCCCGGCCATTTTCTAAAACATCATCAAAGGTCAAGACACCGCCGGGCACCTCACTTTCAAATGAGATGATGTGTTTAACTTTTCTGATGTTATCTTTAATTTTGTCAATCTTTTCCAGTTGTTTGGAATTTGAGGCAATTATTATTTCAGCCTCGCTGTGATTTACGATATATTCAATTTGTTCATGGACAAGGGTTGGAAAAATCGGGACTACCACAGCGCCCAAAAGATGACAGGCAAAATCAGAAATATGCCACTCGGGTCGGTTTTCTGACAAAAACAAAACTTTAGTTGCTTTTTTTACGCCCAGACCCTTCAAGCCCATTGCAAAGAAAATAACCCGATCTTTAAATTCATTTGAAGAAATTTTGTGGAAATGGCCATCCTTACCACGATAGCTAAATAAATCGGGTTTATTGAACTTAGTTGTATTATAAATAAAAAGCTGGCTTAAGGTCTCAACATTCATTGGCGCCTCACCTGGAGTTATACGAGTAAATTATCATGAACCTGCGTTCATTGCAAGATAAAGTTTTGAAATAGATCACTTGACTTTATTGTTTCATCACTTTATTTTCACAGTCTAAAATGTTAACAAATTTAAATTCATAAATATTCGAGAAAAATGGCTGACCAAATTAATTACGACCTCATCGGCGATGATATGCAAGCTGTGGTCATCGCGTTGGATCATGGCGAAAAAGTACAAGCTGAAGCCGGCGCATTGATGTATATGACAGAAAGCATTACTATGAATACCGGCACCGGCGGCGGATTACTTCAAGGTGTTAAGAGAATTTTAACAGGTGAATCATTTTTTATTACAACTTTTGAACATTCGGGCTCAGGGCAGGGGTCTGTAGCGTTTGCAGCGCCGTATCCGGGGAAAATTATACCATTGAATCTTTCTGAAAAAGGCACGATGTTATGTCAACGAAATGCTTTTTTGTGCTCCGCTTACGGGATTGACATCTCTGTTGCGTTTACAAAAAAACTTGGAGCAGGGTTCTTTGGCGGTGAAGGGTTTATTCTCCAAAAGCTCAGCGGCGATGGCCTGGCTTTTCTTCATGCCTGCGGAACAATTATTGAAAAAAAATTAAAACCTCACGAAACTCTGCGCGTAGATACAGGATGCCTGGTTGCTTTCCAGGAAAGTATTCATTATGACATTAAATTTATTGGGGGCATCAAAACTGCACTTTTGGGTGGTGAGGGTCTTTTTATGGCAAATATTACCGGGCCTGGCACAGTTTATCTACAAACGCTGCCTTTCAGCCGACTTGCAGAAAGAGTTGTTTCAGCTTTTTCTAAAGGCAACATGGGCGAGACCAAAAGAGGTGGTTCATTGCTGGGCAACCTAATTTCCGGAGATCGATAAATGAAAATAGTAAAGAAAGTATCCGAGTTTCAGGAATATCGTTCAGCGATGAATGATAAAATTCTAAATAGCGGATTTAAAGATTTTAAGAAATTTTTTGCGTTGGATAACAAAGCTTATATCGAAGGAGCTTTGCCGGCCAAAATGAAAGAACTGATGGGGCTTGTGGCGTCAATGGTTTTAAGATGTAACGATTGTATTTTATACCATCTGCAACGAGCAGCGGAAGAAGGCGCAACTAAGGAGGAAGTCCATGAAACGATGAATATTGCGCTTATTGTTGGCGGTTCCATCGTCATTCCGCATTTAAGATTTGCATTTGAAAAATTGGATGAAATTTTTGGTGAATAGTGATTATAAAATTATTCGGGGAAAGAATTAAAAATGGGTGAGAAACGTCGCGTTGTAGTTACAGGCATGGGAATGGTTACACCCATTGGATTGACTGTTTGCGAAAACTGGGATAGTATTTTAAACTGTAAATCAGGAATAGAGCAGATCAGCCGGTTTGATACCACCGGTTTCCCGGTTACAATTGCCGGCGAAGTTAGAGGCTTTGACCCAACTAAATTCATTGAGAAAAAAGAAATCAAGAAAATGGATCCTTTTATCCATTTTTCCATGGCTGCCACACAAGAGGCCATGCAAGATGCAGAACTTGATGTAACCGATTCAAACTCTGAAAAAATTGGCGTCATTATTGGCTCCGGGCAAGGCGGAATTACAGTGGTAATTGAAAATACTTTAAAAGCCAATAATGGCAATGTATCGCGTATTTCCCCATTTTTTATTCCATCCGCAATTATAAATCTTGCATCCGGTCAGGCAGCGATTAAATACAATTTAAGAGGACCCAGTTACGGCGTTGTTTCTGCATGCTCAACCGGCGTTCATGCCATTGCAGATGGCTATTTTACGATAATGCGTGGGGACGCCGATGCAATGGTTGTCGGCAGCAGCGAAGCGAGTATCGTGCCTATGGGCATCGCCGGCTTTGCCAATGCCAGAGCATTATCCGAACGCAATGATGACCCTCAAAGTGCAAGTCGGCCATTTGATTTACATCGTGACGGATTTGTTTTGAGCGAGGGCGCTGGAATTCTGATAATTGAGGAACTTGAATTTGCCAAAAAAAGAGGCGCTAAAATTCAAGCAGAAGTAGCAGGTTTTGGGATGAGTACTGACGCATATCATATAACGGCTCCCGATCCTGATGGTCGTGGTCCGCGTGTATGCATGCAAAACGCATTAAAAAATTCACAAGTCAACCCCGATGAAATTGATTATATAAATGCGCACGGAACCTCTACCCCACTCAACGATGTCACCGAGACCGGAGCCGTTAAAGAGGTTTTTGGCGACCATGCCTACAAACTCGCAATAAGTTCTACTAAATCTATGACCGGGCATCTTCTGGGTGCAGCCGGCGCCATTGAGGCTATCTATTCAGTCAAAGCAATTACAGAACAAATTCTCCCACCAACTATAAATTACCAAACACCTGACCCAAACTGCAATCTCGATTACGTACCTAACGAGCCACGTAAAGCCAAAGTAAATGCCTGCTTATCCAACTCATTTGGGTTTGGTGGGACTAATGCTTCGATAGTTCTGAAGCGTTTTCACTAATTCCTGATCGAGAATTCGATGCCGGGACGAATAACTATTTCTCCCCACATTATTCAGCTGGATTGCTAACTTCTGTCCATCCGTAATTGTCATACCCAAATGCTTCCCGATTTAAGCATTCAAGGGCAAGTTTCATCGGGAATCCATTCATTTTTCGTGCGTGGATTCCCGCTAAGAGCGTACGGGAATGACTAAGGAGGGCACTTTTCTGATGGACACTAACTAACGTCAGTTCGACCTAAGAAAAAAGTACTGCCCACTGTCATTCTGGTTGCCTGTTTTTTAGGTATACCGGAATCTCTGCGCTCAGTTTTATAAGCATGAGATTCCGGCATCGTATAAACAGCGAGCCGGAATGACTGGAAATATGGATTTTCAATTTATATCGAACTCGGGTTAACTGCTAAATTTTGCTTGTTTTATATATCAATTTTCTCTATATATAGTTGATTTTAAACATTTTATCATTCAACAAACCAAAATTTTTAATAAGAGTATTCGGCTCACTCTTAAAAACTCCACACCCAATGATCGGCAAAAAAATATTTCATTTTGAAATTTTAGAGGAAATCGGTAGTGGCGGGATGGGGGTCGTATATAAGGCTAAAGACACCAAACTCGATCGCCTTGTTGCTCTAAAGTTTCTTGGCAATAACCTTACTGATGACGAAGAATCCCGGGCACGCTTCCTCAACGAAGCTAGAACTATTTCTAATTTAGATCACCCAAACATTGCAACAGTTCATGCAATTGAGGAATTTGAAGATACAATTTTTATTTGTCTTGGTTATTATGAGGGCGAAACATTAAAAGAATTTTTAGACCGAGATTACACTTTTAGCACGGAAGAGGTATTCTCAATTATTGAACAAATTGCTTTAGGTTTAGAAGAAGCCCATAATACCGGGATAATTCATCGTGATGTCAAACCTGCCAATATATTTCTGACCCGGAATAAGCAAGTAAAAATCTTGGACTTCGGCTTATCTAAAATGCAAAAATCTTCAGTGGAGCTAACTCAACCTAACGTCGTTATGGGGACCGCAAGCTATATGGCACCAGAACAAATTGTTGGTGAAAAAGTAAGTTCACAAAGTGATCTTTTTTCTTTCGGTTGTGTCATGTATGAAATTGTCACCGGCACTAAACCATTCCCCGGCGATTCAGCACTTTCTGTATCTTACTCTATTATGAACAGCCAGCCTGAGCCTATTCAAAATACACGCAAAGATATTCCGGCGGAATTGGAATCCATTATTCAAAAAGCACTTGAGAAAAGACCTGAATCCCGTTATCAGTCAGCAACTGAAATTCTCGCCGACCTGGATGAAATAAAAGATGCCCGTGATGGCAATGGTGCAGTTAGCAGAAAAGTCGGTCTTCAAAACCGAGTATTGACACTGGCAGCAATTTTAATAATTGCCGGCTTTTTTATATTTAACAAAATCACCAATGTCACCACAGAAGCGGCATCAATTGTGGTCTTACCCTTTCACGAGGAAACAATGCCGGAGGATTGGAATTGGGTTAGTCCCGTTTTAACAGATCTCGTAATTAGTCACTTGGGAAAAGAAGGAGACATTCGGGTTCTAAATTCTCAACAGGAAGATAAAATATTAAAAAGTCTGAAATTGAAAAATAAAAAGCTCACAAAAGAGAACGCACTTCAGATTGCACAAAAAGCTAAAATGCAATCGGTTCTGATGGGAACTATACGAAAAGAGAATAATCAGATTCAACTAAGTGCACAGCTCCTTGATAGTGAAACCGGAAATTCCATAACAAATTATGAAAACATAAAAACGGAACCGGCTCAATTAGCAGGACTGGCTTCCAATTTTTCATCAATGGTTAGGCAAAGCTTTAATCTGCAAGAAAAAGAAAAAAAGAATTCAAAAAATCCACATTCCCAAAAGGCTATTTCACTTGATGCTTACCGTTATTATATTGAGGGAAAAGATGCAGCATTCGACTTAAGACATAAAGAGAGTATTGAAAAACTCTCGAAAGCAATTCAAATTGATTCTACCTTTATCAAAGCCTATTTCCATCTTTCACATGAGTATGCTCGGATCGGAGAAAATGAAAAGGCGAAAGAAATTCTTAGCAAGGGTAAACCATACCTAAATGATTTATCTGAAATAGAACGCCTGGAATATCTCTCCAATAAAGCCTCCTTTGACAGCCGTTGGCAAAACTACGCTACTTACATGGAAAAGTTGAAAAAACTCAATCCACATGATCCTTCAATATTTTACCGTTATGGGTGGGTACAATACAAAAAATTCAATCAGTTGGATGCCGGCTGTGAAGCAATGGAAACAGCTTTACAGATCGATTCAACCTATAGCCCTGCCTATAATTCCCTAGCTTACGCTTACTTGAGGAATGGTAAACCTGAAGACGCGATGCAAATTATTGATCTTTTTATTAAAAAAAATCCAATGGATATTAGACCAAGGGATACAAAAGCTGAATTTTTAATGCTCAGTGGGCACTACGAAAAAGCCTTGCTTGAATGTGAAAACATCCTTATTAGCCGACCTGATTTTATTACTACTCCAATTTTAGTGGCTCGAATTCTGAATAGGCAAGGTAAATTCTATAAGGCCTTGCGAAAGATTGAGAGTTACATAGCAAATAAGCCTAGCGCAGCTTACCGGTCTGAAGCGCTCACTGTTAAAGCTAGTATTCTTTATCAAACAAATGAATTTTTAAATGCGGAAACTGTAATAAAACAAGCTATAAAAATAGATTCAACTAATTTTGAAGCATATAGTATTCATGGACTTATTTTGTTAAAGCAAAATAGGATTTTTGATTTTGAAAATACAATCGAACGACTTGAGCATTATCAAGCAAGGGTTGGGGGGTTTGATGGACGGTGGTTTTTTTATTATTTGAAAGGCGAATTCGCTGAACTAAAAGAAGACTACAATGAAGCGATTAACCAGTATTCAAATGCTATAAAAGTTAATCCAAAGGATAGATCCTTTCACTTAACTGCTTTAGCCAAAGCTTACCAAAAGAATCAACTGCAGAAACAAGCAATCTCTACTTTTACCAAGGCCTTAGAATTCAATTCAAGCAATGCATTGGCAAATTTTCATCTCGCAAAATCCTATGAGAAAGAACTAGAGCCTCAGCAGGCAATAAAGAAATATGAGCACTTTTTGAAAATTTGGTCGGATAATAATTCAAATTCACAGGAAATATTGTATGCCAAAAATAGATTACAAGCTTTGAACTCAACTCAAAGAACAATGAAAGGAGGTGATTAAATCATGGCAGAAGACAGAACACCCGGTGGTGGTAGCGCTCGTGAACAAGATACAAAAATAAAACCTAAGTGATTGTAATATATTAGGTTACTTACTGAGGGGAAATGGAAACGGTATGTTAACTGTGAGGGGTTGCTCAAAAATGGGCATCCCCTTTTATTATATATAGTATTGTTGTTTTCCCCTATCACCAACGAAACTCTAATGGAAGTTTAATGAGTCCCAAAAACACCTTTTTACTCCTTTTTCTTATTGCTATTTTATGTGTACAAAACGTGTGTCTCGCCCAAGGATTGAGGTTGCGCGAATCAAACGCTTCACCAAATTTATTCAGTAAGGTTGGTGGAGACATTTCGTACATATTTTTTTCTCCTGCCAGATTGAACAAAAGAAAAAGTCTAACTTTCTTAGCGCTTACAAGCATAACACTCGGGTTTATATCAACTTTCGATAAAGAAATAAATAATGAATTTCTTACACAAAACGGATCTAAAAGTCATAGTAGATATTTCACTCCCTTAAAGGGGCTGGCAAATGTAGGTGATGTTTACGACAAAATATCTTCTATAAATGTCTTGATGGGACTTTCCGGAGCAATGCTATTAACCGGGACAAGCCTGGCTGATGATAAAATGAAATCCACTGCACGTTTGTTAATAGAGTCTTACTTTATTGCAGGTGCCCTCACCAAATTCGGTAAGGGTATGTTTGGCAGGGCACGTCCCTATGTGAAACATGGCTCCAAGGATTTTAACTTTCTGGAGTTTTCTTCTACTACGGATTATCATTCATTCCCTTCCGGGCATACCACAAGTGCATTTTCAATGATGACCGTTTTGGCGAAACAATACGACCATTGGTGGGTAAAAATACCAGTCTACACGTTGGCTGTTTCCGTAGCCTTACAGCGAATAGACAGCAGCAACCATTGGGGCTCCGACGTTTTAGCAGGGGGAGCTATAGGTTATTGGGTAGGAAGTACACTTGTGAACAGATATAATAATCTATCAACTCAATCAAAACTACAGCCTGTTTTCCTGGGAAATCAAGCTGGTTTATTTTATGTTTTTTGAGCAAAAAACATAACCTCGGAAAGACTTTTAGTAAAAGTAACAATGTACTGTTTGGTGATGAAGGGATGAACTGGGGGATTAGGAAAACTTATCACTAAA
>JAJDAE010000350.1 GCA_029262035.1 Candidatus Zhuqueibacterota bacterium | reverse complement strand
CCTAAATTGAGCGATTCTCCTGGGGGTGAGGTTTGTAGTACAAGCTTCAGCTTGCTTGGGGTGGTTGGGAACACGCTAAAGCGTGTACTACGTACCTGGTACCCGGCAGTAAATTAACTTCAGGCTAAATCGCTCAATTTAGGTAAGAATTATTTGAATTTCCTTATAAATGCCTAAAGAATCTCTTTCTTTATAATAATTTCATTGACAATTAAAATTTTGCCCTGTATTTTATATTTTACCTTATCACCCCGGAGGGCATAATGAAATTCCCTGAATTACAGAATTATATCGCTGGCACATTTTCGTCAAACGGCAACGCCAGGATAGACGTCACAAGTCCGCTGGATGGCAGTATCATTTCGACCATGCCGCTCTCCACCAAGTCCGACCTTGACGCAGCAGTTGAAGCCGCACAAAAAGCTTTCACCGATTGGTCAAAAACAACTATTAAAGACAGAGTTCAGGTTTTCTATCGCTACAAAACCTTGCTTGAGCAAAACCTGGAAGAGCTTGCAACCATTGTTCGTGACGAGAACGGCAAAACCATGGGCGAAGCCACAGCCGAAGTTTCGAAGAGCATTGAATTAACCGAGTTTGCCTGCTCGCTGCCACAGCTTGTACAAGGCGAAATATTAGAAGTAAGCAAAGGCGTTGAATGCCGACTTGAGCGTAAACCGGTTGGTGTGGTTGCTTCAATCGCACCGTTTAACTTCCCACACATGGTGCCGCACTGGACACTACCAAATGCCATCGCACTTGGCAATTGCATCATTCTTAAGCCTTCGGAACTGGTGCCCATCAGCGCCCGCCGCATAGCTGAAATGCTCAAAGAAGCCGGCTTGCCCGACGGTGTTTTCAACATTGTAAACGGTTCACGCGAAACAGTTGAGGCGATTTGTGACCACCCGGGAATACAGGCTGTATCATTTGTTGGTTCAACCAAAGTAGCAAAAATTGTTTATCAAAGAGCGACTTCAAATCTCAAACGCTGCACGGCACTTGGCGGCGCAAAAAACCACCTCATTGTTTTACCCGACGCCAATGCAGAAATGACTGCGAAGGATGCCGCAGCCTCCATGTCCGGATGCGCAGGCCAACGCTGTATGGCCTCCTCTGCCATGGTCGGTGTTGGTGAAGTCGATCACATCATCGAAAAACTTTGTACGGAAGCGCGTAAAATTAAGCCGGGAGAGAATCTCGGTTCAGTTATTTCGAAAGTGGCAAAAGAAAGAATTGAACGCTACATTACCGAAGCTGAACAAGCAGGTGCAAAAATTCTGGTAGATGGCCGCAATGCCACGGTTCCGGGTAAAGAGAACGGATTTTATGTCGGCCCTACCGTGATTGATTATGTCACGCCTGACATGGCAATCGCGAAAGAAGAGGTGTTCGGACCGGTTTTGTCCATCATGCGGGCGGATACTCTGGACAAGGCAATCGCAATTGAAAACAGCTCCAACTACGGCAATGCTGCCGGTATCTACACAGAAAGCGGTGGCCTCGCACGGGCTTTCATGGAACGAGCCAGCGCAGGTATGATTGGTGTGAACATCGGCGTACCCGTCCCAAGAGAACCCTTTTCATTTGGCGGCTGGAATGAATCCAGATTCGGCGTTTCTGATATCACCGGTAAAAGCTCAATAGAATTCTGGACTCAGCTTAAAAAGACAACCACGAAGTGGAACCCTGAAGCAGGCATTAACTGGATGAGTTAAGCAAGTAAATCGAAGAGAGAAGAGCGTTGAGGGTCGAAAATACAAAACGCTCTTCTCTCTTCTCGCCACGCTCTACCTGTAACCAATATGAACAGTTGTACCATTCGCGAATAATTCTGGAAAACAACATAGAGGGGAAAAAATGAGCGATACAATACAGACCCTGCGGGAGGATGTTTCCGGCTCCCCTTTATATAGTGAACATCTGGCGCCGGTTCCCGCCGAAGACAGAACCTGGAATTTGTGGAATCTTGCCTCAATTTGGATTGGCATGGCAGTTTGCATTCCAACTTACATCCTCGCATCTTACATGATCAAATCCGGCTTGAGTTGGCAATCAGCTCTCATTATTATTGGACTCGCCAATCTTATCATTACAATCCCTATGGTTTTAAACGGTCATGCCGGTGTTAAATATGGTGTGCCCTTTCCGGTTTTGGGCAGGGCATCATTCGGGACTAAAGGTATTCATATTGCGTCATTACTTAGAGCGATTGTCGCTTGTGGCTGGTTCGGCGTACAAACCTGGATTGGCGGATTGGCATTTTACGCCATTTGGAACGCCATCACAGGTAGCGAAGCATCTCTCGGCCTGGACTTCGGAAAGTTTGTGGGCTTCGGTGTTTTTTGGATGATCAACCTGCACTTTATTTGGTACGGTACCGAGCACATAAAATGGCTGGAAAGCTTTGCAGCACCCATACTGGTTTTGATGGGTTTACTGTTAATATTCTGGGGTAGCAGCGAAGGCGGTGGTTTCGGCACTGTGCTAAAGCAGGGCAAACAGTTGGAAAACCCAACAGCAGTTTTATCTGACAATTCAGGAATCCTGGAAGTCCGACTGACGCCGCTAAAGCATAATGACAGCACTTATAAAGCAGATGAATTTCAAGTGAGTTTCCCCGGTATTTCCGGTGAGCCTGTGGTTCTTGACTGGACGCCGCTAAACAGCGAAACAGCGGTGGTGAGTTTACCCAAAGCAGAAACAGATATTGAGGCCATACAAAGTGGCGCCCAAACCGTCGATGTCCAATTCAGGAAAAGAACCGGTGCAAACTATTTAAATTCCAGCATTGTTAATTTAACGCTGCCGCTGCAAAACAGCAGCGACGATGGCAGTGCCTTGTGGGGTTATCTTTTATGGTTAACCGCCATGGTAGGCTTTTGGGCAACCATGTCCTTGAGTATCGCTGATATAACCCGCTACGCCCGCACACAAAAAGAGCAGGTTATCGGACAATTTCTTGGACTTCCGGGAACGATGATGCTTTATTCGTTTGTCGGAATCTTTGTAACTTTTGCAGCAATCGCTAACTTCCCTGATATTTTAATAGCAGCGGATGCACCGTGGGATCCCGTGTCATTGCTCGCACGTTTTGAAAGCCCAATAGTGGTTGTGATTTCTCAAATTTTTATGATTATTGCCACACTCAGTACAAATATCGCCGCCAATGTTATTGCGCCTGCAAACGCCTTCGCAAACATTTTCCCGCAAAAAATTGATTTCAGACGCGGTGGATTTATCACAGCGATTATAGGAATTCTTATCGCCCCGTGGTGGCTGCTTGATGAAATTAGCGGTATTTTAATTTTTGTTAGCGGACTGTTGGGTCCTGTACTTGGAATCCTGCTCTGCGACTATTTTATCATCAGAAAAAAGGAATTAAACCTCACCGCACTTTACCAAACCGACGGCGAATATGCCTATAAATCAGGATTTAACCCTGCCGCAATTATAGCCCTAACCATCGGTATATTGTTGGCTCTGGTTGGTTACTGGATTCCTGCTCTGAGCTTTTTGTATAATTTGTCATGGTTTACGGGGTTTTTGATTTCCTTTGTGTTGTATTACGTGTTTCAAAGAAAAATTCTAAAATGACTAAAATTTAAAAGTGCCTAAAATGAATGGCGATATTAGGGAGTTTGCAAGGGAGCTAGAAAAAAGGACACGTAAATTTGCAGTGCTGATAATTCGGTTATCAGTGAAACTTCCGAATACTCCAGAGGGACGGGTCATAAAAACACAAATCACAAAATCCGGCACTTCAGTTGGAGCAAACTATCGGGAAGCAAATAGAGCCAGAAGTAAAGCTGATTTTAAGAACAAAATCAGAGTATGTACAAGTGAAGCCAGTGAAACACAGTATTGGCTGGAAGTGATCCATGAAACTAAATTCATGACCTTTGACAAAATGAAGCCGGAATACGAAGAATGTAGTGAGTTGCTTGCCTTATTCACCACAATTGGTAAGTAATAAAATTTCTAAATGCCTAAAAATAAAAGTGCCTAAAATTAGAAAATATATCTGAGGAATTTCGAAGGAGTCGATGTTTGAACTATAAAAGATCCAAAGGCATTTCAATTCATTCTTTTAACTTAGAAATTTTAGGCATTTTAGTTCATTTAAAATTTAAGGGGTAGCCATGTCAATCTTAATCAAAAACGGAAGAGTTGTCACTGCGACAGATGACTATGTTGCAGATATTTTTATTGAAGGTGAAACTGTTTCTGCCATTGGGAAAAATCTTCAGATGCAAGCAGAGCAAACCATTGATGCGACCGGCAAGCTTGTTTTCCCGGGTGGAATCGATCCGCACGTGCATCTTGATCTGCCGTTTATGGGCACGTTTTCCAGTGATGGTTACGAAACGGGTTCGACTGCTGCTCTATTTGGTGGCACAACTACCCTCATCGATTTTGCCATTCAAACCCAGGGCAAATCCATGTTCTCTGCCGTAGAAGAGTGGAACGAAAAATCAGAGGGCAATGCGCTCTGCGACTACTCTTACCACTTGGCGGTAACGGATTTTAACCCGGAGACTCGAACAGAAGTTAAAAAATTAATCGAGGAACAGGGAATTACATCATTCAAAACCTTTATGGCGTACAAAGGGGCGCTTATGGTTGACGATGGCCAGATGGTCGGCCTGATGCATGAAGTAAAAGAGCACGGCGGCATGGTAACCGTCCACGGTACAAATGGCGACATGATTGATCATCTCATAGCCAAACATCGGTCAGAAGGTAAAATGTCCCCACTCTATCATTATCTTTCTCAGCCAGAGGTCACTGAAGCAGAGGCGTCAGGCCGTTTCATAGATATGGCACACTATACCGATGTTCCGGCTTATATCGTTCACTTAACTTGTGAAGGCGCACTAAACCAAGTACGCGATGCCGCCAAAAGGAACCAGAAGGTTTTCGTTGAAACTTGTATTCAATATCTTTTACTCGATGCTTCACTTTATGAAAGTGAAGGGTTTGAAGGTTCCAAATGGGTCATGAGTCCACCCCTGCGCCAAAAGAAAGATCAGGCTACCTTGTGGGCTGGTCTCAATCAAAATTTGGTTCATGTGGTCGGTACCGACCATTGCCCTTTTTACATGGAACAAAAACGAATGGGAGAAAATGATTTCTCGAAAATACCAAACGGACATCCGGCTATTGAACACCGGGTTGAATTACTTTACTCTGAGGGAGTAGAGAAGGGACGCATTAGCATCAATAAATTTGTGGAAGCAACCTCAACCAACGCTGCAAAAATCTTCGGAATGTTTCCAAAGAAAGGAACCATCGCCGTGGATGCTGATGCAGACATTGTAATTTTCGATCCAAAGGAAAAGCATACGCTTTCAGCCAAAACGCATCACCACAACTGCGACTACTCAGGTTATGAAGGCTGGCGAGTCACCGGGAAATGTAAAACAGTTTTGCTGCGCGGAAAAGTAGCTATTGATAATAATGATGTAAAAGTAAACAAAGGTTACGGCCAATTCATCAAACGTGGCCTTTCAACGAAAGTTATTTAACTAGCGTACATAACTTTTTCTAATGCACTTTTTGAAGGACTACGTAAACAATTAAGCCACGGATTCACACAGATGGACACGGATAAAAGTAATTCGAATTTGAGAACGATGGGATATTCTAATCAAGTTTGAATTGGTCAATGTTTTTTTCTATAAACTTCTCAAGGAAACTGTCAGTTTTTGTTTTAATAAAAAAACAAAACTAACATGATTGCGGTTCTCATCAGTGTTTAATCCGTGTGAATCCATGGCTAACAAATTTTGCGGCTTTTGTCGTGTTATGTTGAATCTAAGATTAGGGAGAATTTTATGCCAAGAATAGTAAAATCAGGTTTGATACAAATGAGCATTCCGAAGTCGGAGGGCGACGGCTCAATTGATGAAATCAAAAAAGCCATAGAAGAAAAACATTACCCATTCATTGATGACGCCGGTAAACAGGGTGTGCAGATACTTTGCTTGCAGGAAATTTTCAACACACCCTATTTCTGTCCCGGGCAAGATGCCGCCTGGTACGAATCGGCCGAAACCATACCCGGACCGACTACTGAAAGAATGGCCGAATACGCGAAAAAATATGGCATGGTCATAATAGTACCCATTTTTGAAAAAGAGCAGGCCGGAATTTTATACAACACCGCAGCGGTCATTGATGCGGATGGCACCTATCTTGGCAAGTATCGCAAGAACCATATTCCACACACGTCAGGGTTTTGGGAGAAATTTTTCTTTAAACCGGGTAATATGGGTTACCCCGTCTTTCAAACCAAGTACGCCAAAGTCGGCGTTTACATTTGTTATGATCGGCATTTCCCAGATGGGGCACGCGTTCTTGGGCTCAATGGCGCTGAAATCGTTTACAATCCATCGGCAACCGTGGCAGGGCTTTCCCAATATCTTTGGAAGCTGGAACAACCGGCGCATGCTGCTGCCAACGGCTATTTCATGGGCTGCATTAATCGAGTTGGTGAAGAGAAACCCTGGAATCTGGGCAAGTTTTACGGCACATCTTATTTTGTAGATCCGAGAGGGCAAATCTTTGCTGAAGCCTCCGAAGACAAAGACGAATTGTTGGTCTCTGAATTTGATTTAGACGTGATCGAAGAGGTACGGTCGGTCTGGCAATTCTATCGTGACCGGCGACCGGAAACTTATGATAAGATAGTAGCACCATAATTTCAAAAATAACAAATAATAAAAATCAAATAAATCACAATGCCAAAGGCGCTAAATACCAAACCCGTGTATGATCTTGAAGAGCGCACATTTGAATTCGCTAAATCTGTGCGATTCTTTGTCAAAGCGCTACCGAGAACAATTTCAACCATTGAGGATGGTAAACAATTGATAAGAGCGTCTGGCTCAGTAGGTGCTAATTAGTGTCGATCCGGAAAGTGCCTTCCTTAGTCATTCCCGCACGCTCTTAGCGGGAATCCACGCACTAAAAATGAATGGATTCCCGATGAAAACATTCGGGAATGACGATTACGGATGGACACTAATTATCTAGAAGCGAATGAAGCGCTGAGTAAAAAAGATTTTTTGATGAGAATAAAGATCAGTAGAAAGGAAGCAAAAGAAAGTCATTATTGGTTAAGATTGATTCATGAAACCCACAGCCTTCAAAACACTAGTGATGCAGAAAGATTGATACAGGAGGCGTAAGAGTTGAAAAAAATTTTATCTTCAATCATAGAGAAATCAAAATCCTGAACGAAAAGGATTTTTGATATTTTGAATTTTGTTTTTGGATATTATTTGAAATTTAGGATTTATTATTTGTAATTTTTCAAAAGTAGTTATGCATAGAAACAACTAAACTTGGAGCCAACTAATGCCAGAATTCAAACCACCCCAAACTGAGCTTGAATTCCAGGAGAATTTTAAGCAACTAAAGCCCCTCATGACCAAAACCGAGGCGTACTACGAAAGCTCGCGTTGCTTGTTTTGCTATGATGCGCCCTGCATCCAGGCCTGCCCCACCAGTATAGATATTCCGCTTTTTATTCGGCAAATTAACTCCGGAAATGTCACCGGTTCCGCTAAAACGATCTATGCCGCAAATTATTTTGGCCGTGCCTGTGGTGATGTTTGCCCGACAGAAGTTTTATGTGAAGGCTCTTGCGTGTTTACTCATGAAGACATTAAACCCATCGAGATAGGCCGGCTTCAAGCTTATGCTTCAAATGATGCCATTCAACAGAACAAAAGCCTTTTTCATATTCGGGAAGAAAATGGGAAAAAAGTCGCTGTCATCGGCGCTGGTCCTTCCGGAATTTCCTGCGCCTGCGAACTTCGAACCATGGGCTTTTCTGTTGACATATTTGAAGCAAGGGAACATCCTTCTGGCTTGACACTGTACGGTGTCGCGCCGTATAAAATTACCAACAAGGACGTTCTTGATGAAATGAAATATCTGGAAAGTCAGTTTGGTTTCAAGATTCATTATAATTCACCCATTACTGATGAAAAAGATTTACAAAAAATAGATGAGAATTATGATGCCGTCTTTTTAGGACTCGGTCTGGGCAGCACCGGTGCGCTTAATATTCCCGGTGAAGAATTAGCAAATTGCATCGGCGCAGTAGAATTCATTGAACAACTCAAGTTAAGCCAGCATCAAATTAGCGTTGGCAAAAAAGTAGTCGTACTTGGCGGCGGCAACACGGCTATGGATGCAGCCTCGGAAGCTTGCCGAATGGGCGCTGAACAAGTGACTCTTTGCTACCGCCGTTCCAAAGAAGAGATGCGTGCCTACGA
>JAJDAE010000349.1 GCA_029262035.1 Candidatus Zhuqueibacterota bacterium | reverse complement strand
CATTATCCTTTACACGTTGGTAACGCATGGGACTATTTAGGCGGTTTTTATTTTCAGAACAGATTCTTTTATCCAAGTTTGACAACCGTCACAGCAACGAAAGACAGTGTTCATATAAACGGCAAGCAGTACACTATTTTGGAGACTATTTCTTATGATATGAGCGGCCAAATTCAATTGGGAGCATTAGGTACAATTCGTAAAGAGATTATTCTTCAGAGAGTAGACCCTACAAGCTTCAATGTCTATGAAGTTTTACAATTTTTTGAACCTCCCGTCGGGGATGAACTTCTAGTAGATAGTCTGAATGCTAAGGAGGGCGACCAGATTGTAACGAATTTTGGTGAATACAATAATATTCTGGAACTTTACAGCGTTTCGGAACAAGAGATTTTTGCTCATTTATTAGCAACCAGATCGTTAGCAGTAGTAAATGCACTGGTTGGTTTTCAATTCACGACAGCCTCAGGCTTAGGAGAAATTTACTGGAGTGGCGGAGAAGGTGAAATACATTCTCGAGCCTTGCAAGGTGCAGTGATAAATGGCGACTCTTTGGGAACACTTCTCAGAATTCATTCTCCCGGTCTTACGGTCAATGAGAATATGTTATTGTTCTCTAAAGATAAGAAAAAGAACCGAGTGTTCTTGGTGAACCATGAAAGTGGTTTAACAATTATTGACTCTGTCAAAATAAAAAACGAAATGGCGTTTTATTCACATCCACGTTATCATGGTTTCGGGTATGCTCACACAACTTTTAGTAAAGGCCCATTTCTGATTTTTCCACAAGATTCCATTTTTTTGGACATATTTATCGGAGATGACATTCAAGACCAAATTTTTGAGGATACTTTACAGATTTATGCCAAAGGTCTTAGTGGCGCATCAATTCCGAGATTAGATATACCGGTGAAGGTTGATTTAATTGTTTCGGTGGACGATCCTCCTAATCGGAATAAACAACTTCCTGGTACATTTAATTTAACAGCATACCCAAACCCGATTCATTCAGAGCACACACTAAATGTTGAATATCAACTGAGTAAAATTGAAAACATTGAAATTGATGTTTATGATATTCTGGGCAGGCATATTACTACACTTGTAAGGAAGAGAATGAGACCTGGTAAGCACCAAATCGCAATGGCATCGCAAGGACTGCCTTCAGGAATATATTTCATCAGCATCGTCACTAAAAATCGAAGGGAATCAATTCGTCTTCAAATCATCAAGTAGAATTCTAACTTTTCATGCACGCGACAAAAGGGCGCTGGATTTCTAAGTTCGTTTTGGGGTTCCTCACAGTTCATCCTACATTCGCAGCTAAATGCTTTTTAAATCCTTTTACGCTTGATGATCTTGTTCAGGACAAAAACAGAGGGACGGTGTTTCAATCCAGACCGCTATAGAGAAAATATAAAATATATGACCGATCCAATCCATCTCGCACAGAAATACATGAATGAGCAAATTCCCATCACCAAACATCTCGGCGTGAAAGTGCTGACGTTTGACGGGAAACAGATCGTTCTGAATGCGCCTTTGGCTGAAAATGTTAACCATCGCGGCACCGTGTTTGGCGGCAGCCTGGCATCGGTTGCTATGCTGGCAGGCTGGACGCTTTTGCATTTAACGCTCACCAAAGAAGATATCGCCAGCCGTCTGGTGATTCAGAAAAACAAAATGGACTTTTTGAAACCGGCTCAAAATGATTTTCAGACGGTGTGTGTGTTGCCTGACCAGGAGCAGTGGGACAAATTTATTCATTACATCAAAAGAAAAAATAGAGCACGGCTGGAAATGAAGTCCGAACTTTTTTGCAATGATGAGCTGGTTGCAGTTCATGTTGGTAATTACGTAGCCATTCAACAAGTTACCTGATTTGACATCAGATAAAAAGCGTACAAAATTTAATTAAACTGAGTTCGATATAAATTAAAAATCCACATTTCCAGTCATTCCGGCTTACGGTTTATGCGATGCCGGAATCTCATGCTTATAAAGCTGAGCGTAGAGATTCCGGTATGCCTAAAAAACAGGCAACCAGAATGACAGTGGGCAGTATTTTTTTCTTAGGTCGAACTGACGTTAAATAAACTAATTTGTAAATTTAATATATAATCTAAAAGGAAGGGGAGTTTAATGAAGAGAGGATTATTAGTAGTTTTGGCCTTTGTTTTAACCGGGTGCCAAACCGATGAGCCGGCACTTGACTTACAGAAACGAGCACAGCGTTTAGCTCAAGAATTAATCATCGTGGATACCCACGTGGATGTGCCCTACCGTTTGCGAAAGAAAATGGAGGATGTTTCTCAATCAACAGAAACCGGAAATTTTGATTATCCCCGCGCAAAAACCGGCGGACTAAATGCACCGTTTATGTCCATTTTTATCCCGTCAAGGTATCAAAAAACAGGCGGGGCAAAGATATTTGCCGACTCGCTTATCGATATGGTAGAAAAAATAGCTGCCGATTCACCGGATAAGTTTGCAATAGCGGCCTCGGTTTCTGATGTCACGTCTCAGTTCAAAAATGGCCTGATTTCTTTACCCATGGGTATGGAAAACGGTGCGCCGGTTGAAGGAGATTTACAAAACTTGCAGCACTTCTATGATCGCGGTATCCGCTACATTACCCTGACGCACGGCAAGTCCAATCATATTTGTGATTCCTCGTATGACCCCAACAAAAAGTGGAATGGGCTAAGTCCTTTCGGGGGAAAAGTAGTTGCAGAGATGAATCGGCTCGGCATCATGATTGATATTTCTCACGTCAGCGATAGCACGTTTTACCAGGTCGTGGAATTGACCCAAGCACCGCTTATTGCATCGCATTCATCCTGTCGATATTTTACGCCTGACTGGGAGCGCAATATGAGCGATGACATGATCAAGCGGCTTGCAGAAACGGGCGGTGTGATTCAGATAAATTTTGGTTCGGATTTTCTCTCAGGAGAATATAAGGAAAAAATGAAAATAGCCAGGGATTATTTGACCGAAAATAATATTACAGATCATCATGAAAGAGAATTGTACCAGGCGAATTTCAAAAAGGAT
>JAJDAE010000348.1 GCA_029262035.1 Candidatus Zhuqueibacterota bacterium | reverse complement strand
TGGTTTTTCAGGCAAGATATGTATTGAGTTTGTGAAAGATTGTGTGGTCAACGAACCTGAGGATTTTGAAATTGAAAAAGTGCTTGAAAATGCCATCCTGGATCGAAATTTCATCGTCAGTATTTTTGAGGAAATAGGAGCTACTAATTTGAAGTACTAGAGAAAGGTTCAACTTTATTCTATTTGTAGAAAGATCTTTAAGGTTATTCATGAAGACCCTTACGACAATATTGTGCCATCCCCCCCCCAAAAAAAAATATTTTTAGATATATGTTTTATGCATTTTACAGGCATATAAATGGTGAGGCAACGACTTTATTTGTAAATCACCCGAGAAACATTTTTTTGAGGCAATCCGAATAGATTAAAACTGTACAAGCTACTTGATTTTTAAGTTTTTATAATTTATATTCAGCAGTCTAATTTTGACCATCTTTTGGATCATTTAAAGGCGGCGTAGCCAAGTGGCTAAGGCGGAGGTCTGCAAAACCTCTATTCATCGGTTCAAGTCCGATCGCCGCCTCTATTTTATGATTTTATAGATTATGGAAGCCGGGGTGGCGGAATTTGGTAGACGCAAGAGACTTAAAATCCCGCTGTATATCATCTAAGTTCTAAAAAAACAAACACTCTTACCCTTCGAAAAGTTTTCTTGTTTTCCTAACCTAAAGCAAAGTGATTTATTAGAAAACAGATTGATATTTATTCATACAAATCTAACCCATAATGAGCTGATTTCTGTAAAAAGACCATTACAAACATATTTAAAGACAAGCATAATAGAGCCAATAAAATAAGTGTTTCAGCATTTCCAACATGAGATTAAATCACCATGTCTGTAACATCAGAGTAAATGATAAGCCAAGGTCGGTTTCCCCGTTTCCCCAAAACCTCCAGACTGACATTCATAAAAACAAAACAGCCCCACTTTCGAGCTTTGAATGTGGGGCTGTGATGTAAGGAGGTGACGATGTTAACTCATGCTAATAGATATGGTCATAATTTTTAAGCTTTTCCAAATTTATGCAGTCATCGCAATGAAAATGTGCATTGGGGTTTATCATCATCCAATAAGCCCGACACTCTGCACAGCGTTCAACGCCTCTGTGGTCACATTCAATGCAGAATTGGTTGTCAGGCCTTGGGTCAACGCCAAATTGACCTTCCGGATCAACATTTTTTCCGCAAGTTTCGCATTTTAACCAGACCTTGCTTTGCGTGTCCGGCATAGGTTTTTTCGGATAATCGAAACTTGGATGTGCCATTTTTGAAGACATCTTTTCCATGAATTGTGCATAATCCAAAACGGCCTTCAATTGTCCATCTGCGTCCAGACCGGCCTCCTCCATTACCTTGTGTGCCTTACCGCTGCCTAAGTAGTGATGCTGCCGGAAAGAGTGCAACGTGCGCCGGATTCCAATATTTGACCGCACCCATCGGTACATGGTTGGCAGCGTAAAGTCCGTAATTCCCATTGCTTCATAGGCCAGTCTCTCAGGGAAAATTCTTTCCTGTTCTTCCATTGGCAGCCTGTCAAACAGTTCAGCGCTGGTAACATAAAAGACATTCAGATTAATACCCTTTTCATCCAACTGCGGTAAAACTTCCTGGACAAAGGCGGTCGCAACTGCGTTACCCTGTAAAACGATTGTACCATTTTGCTGTTTGGCCGTTTCATCAGCCCTGCGGATTGCGTACAAACCTTTTGTTGCCTCATGCGCCGGTGGCAAGCCGTATTTCGCCCGGTCGATTATTTTATCTGCCGGTCGCGTTACAAACGGACTCAGTACAGCCGGATGCGCTTTTAAGCCGGCAACAATTAACGGCCAAACTTCCTGTGCATCCCAGGGCGTCAAAGTAATCATGACACCTTTGGGGAAATTTTCCTGAAGTAGTTGTAAAACCTGCGGGTCAGCATGCGTAGGCCCGTCTTCACCGGTTTTTACGCCGGCATGTGCGTTTATCATAATCCAGGTTTTGTAAGATTCGCCTGTTAAAGATTCACGGCTTTGTTGACCGATGCCGTGCAGCCTTGCCGCCACATGCTCAAGGGCTCCAATAAATGCACCGTAAGATGAAGTAACGCCAATGTGCCCGCCAAAAGCTGAGACACCACTCATAAATGCGCCCATGGCATCCTCGCAAATGCCGCCAACAGCTATGAGTCTGGAGCCCGGGTTGGTTTTTGCGTTGAAGTAGCCCTCATCAAATCCTTTATTTATATTGCTAACGCTGGTTGAACCGAACAAATCAGCTGCGGAACCGATAACTGCGCCGTTGGTTTTTTTGTTGATGATATTTAAAACATCTCCCAATGCACCTCTCAATGTTACCGAATCGCCCGGCTTCATTTCAAGTTCTTTGGGTGTGTTATCTGCTGAAATGGATTTTGAATCAAAAAAGTTGTTCAATTCAGTCTGGTTGTCGCGGTTTTTACGTTTTAGTAAAACCAGTCTCTGCTGAGATTTCATAATCTGAGCAGCTGCAAACAAGGCATATTCCTGATTTGTTTCCAGCGCCTGTCTAATGACCATGAGTGTATCGTAGAAATTTTGTTCAATTGTTTGTGGGTTTTTTTCTCCCTTAAAACGAGGTATTGCAATGTTAAAATGTTCTTCAATGCTGCCGCAGAGTGCATAATATTCGTCGGAGCAGAACTTGTGTCCGGCGCCATGAGAAGCTTTGCCCTCGATACCATATTTCCAGCCTTTGGTGGTGCGATAGACAATTGCTGTGGGTTGTTGATTGTCTATGGTTTTTGCCAGTGTTTGCGCCGCCAGAACTTGCTCCATGTTTACGCCGTTTGGTACAAAAATCACGTTCCAGTCGTGGGTGTAGCAAAGTTCCATCGGGTCCCATTGAACATAATCACCGGGTTCGTCGCCTTCCCGACAGACATTATTTGAATCAATGGAGGCCTGGTTCCAGTCTATGTGCATGGTTGCGTTGTACAGGTTGGCCGAGGCTGCTGCAGCCAGAGCTTCGTGCACTCTTCCCGGTGTCATGCCGCCTTCGCCTTCGAGAATATGTACGCTTGGCGCATTGCTGCCGTATGTATCCAAAGCGCCAAAGCAGAGACCCAGGGCAGCGGGTACGCCAACGCCGCTGGCTCCGGTTGCAATTTTAACAAACGGTGTGGCCGGGGTCGGATGGCCATCGAAAGTTTTGGAATTCAGATTTTTAAAAAGCGGTGTCTCATTTGTCGGATTACGCCGGAAGCCCAGCAAATCCTCCAAACGGACTTGAAGGTTTTCCTGCGGTAATAATTCAGGTTTGGCGATTCTTATCAGCTCGTTGCGTAAAGCCCACATGGCATATAAACCCATGGCTTTATGCCCGGCGGCATAGACAAGCATGTCCGCTTCCCGGCTGTCCGGGTTTGAGAAGTCATAATCCATGGTCTGGTAGATTAGGCTTTCAACAATGCGGCCGGATGAGATGCTGCCACCCGGATGCCCTGACATGGGCACGAAATTGTAAAGTATCGCACAAAGGGTTCGGTAGACTAAATCTATACCTTCGAAATAGCGATTGTGACTTTGTTCGATTTTATGTTTTGAGTTTTGAATGACATCAGAAATGTTATAATAAACAGCACGGCGCGGTCCGAATTTCATA
>JAJDAE010000347.1 GCA_029262035.1 Candidatus Zhuqueibacterota bacterium | reverse complement strand
ACAAAAACCGGAATGAGTACAAATGTCAGGGCGATGCCCCAGACCACCCAAATAATGTGCGGGTCATAAAAAAATGTATAGAAAAACAGCGGCCAGGCGAGAACCAAACCATAAGTGCGCCAAGCCTGATCAGCAAACTGTGGATTGCTGGCAAGTTGTTCGCCAACCCACTGATATTTCACCGCCACCTGAAACAAAAATTCCGGGATTAAAAACAGTAAAATCCACTGCGCGGCAATGAGACTGATAAACCGCCAAATTTGAAATTTATCCTTGCGCTCCAGTCCCCAGCGTTTTAGCGCCTGAATGCCGAAAGTGGTAATGAGCAGAGTATAAATCAGGGTATACCAAAAAGACCATGGCCGGTCCCAAAACGAGAGCAACTTATAACCCCAGTCTTTGTATGGCCAGAACTCCTCGCCTTTCCCAAACTTCACACCATAAACGGTGTACCAAATAAAAAAAGACAAGGCCAGCCAGGAAAACCGATCGCCTTTTTTGCCGAAATAAATCAGACCGCCAAAAGAAAGTGCCGTGATAAGCGCTCCCGCCCAATTCGGCGCGTCTGACAAATTCAGACCTAAAGTATTGCCGTTTCCGCCAAGTCCTACACCGAGAATCGACAACCCAACAAATCCGAGAAAAGTCAACGCCGCCGCTCTTAAAATGCTGCCTTCCCATTCGTTTTCCATTTTCAGGCCGAGGGATTTCAAAAATTCCCTCGGTATCTCAGAGCCAATTAAAACAAAGGCATGGTGGTATGGAAGTTTGCGGGGCTCTGTATTTTTACCTTCACCGACTTCAAGACTAATTTCATCATCCCCAAACTCAGTTACAGTTGAATTAAAAATAATCTCAATTTTTCCCGCCTCAATTTTTTCTTCAAGCTCCTCCTTATTGTCTTTAAAAATTCGGCTGAACTCACTTTTTCGGTAGGAGAGATAAACCTTATTTTGTTCACTTAACGTAATGGCGGCTTCAATAGCACTGTTGCCGCCACCGACCACCAGAATATTTTCATCTTTATATTTTCTCGGGGAATACAGCCGGTGATAGACTTTTTCATAATCTTCGCCCGCTGCACCTAACTTGCGTGGGTTGCCGCGTTGACCGGTTGCCAACACCACGCGTTTAGTCCGGTACTCTGCCTGCGGTGACTTGACATGAAAAATACCGTCTTTTTTTTCGAGCGTCTCAACGCCTTCGGAGGTTTTAACAGGTAAGCTGTTTTCTTCAATAATTTGGTGCCAACGGCCAACTAAATCTTCCTTGCGGGCGCCATCGAGCCAGAGTTTGCCTTTGGGCGGCTGGCTATCCGGTTCGGCATAAACCCATTTATTTTCAGGGAAATTTTCAATGGTATTAGCAATTTTATTTTTTTCAAGTACAACAAATTTCATTCCGCGTTCATTTGCCTGCAAAGCAGCATTTAACCCGGCGGCGCCTGCACCAATAATCACGACGTCATATAACGCTTCATCCGAACTGCCGATGGCATTGGGGAGCGTTGCAATATGTTCAATTACCTCAAGACCTTGTGCCATGGCATATTTAATGACAGGCGCTCCTGCCAAATCCCCTACAATAAAGAGTCCGGGGATGTTGCTTTCCTTATGTTTTTTTAAAAAAGGGCGTTCGTTTTGACTGCTGCCCGAATGTAATATTTCAACAACCTTGCTACGAGTTTGCTGAATAACATTTTTTATGGACGGCATAAAATATTTCCTTTAATTAGATTTGTGTGGACAAAATACTAAAGTATCTGTGATTCAACTTTCTTTAATAACCTTGCTTGTTTCGGATTCCATCAAAGGTTTAAGTTCAACATCACAGCCCGAACACAGCTTTGCGGACGGATGATTTTCCATTCCACAAATAGTACAGATATACGGGGAATGCGTAGCCGGTACTTTTTTGAGCCCTGCGGGAATAGTTCCGGCTTGTTTATTTGCAGCTCTTGTTAGCGTGTATAAAAACCCAAATGCATGAAAAAATAGTCCCGCAAAAAAATAAGTGGTGGGAGTCAAGCCTTTCCCTACGGCTACATATGCGTTAATTCCTGCAAAAGTAAGGGCCGTAATAATATAAAGCACGGATAAAAACCAGGTCAAACTAATGCCCCCCTGAGTAGTGCCGGCCGGGGCATCAAAACTCTCCTGAAATAATGCACCACGAGGTTGGAGTTTTGCAAAATATTTTTTCTCATCTTTCATAAAATCGGCAAGCATCTCAGGCTTAAGGGGAATGCGGCGGCCTTTGATAATCAACGCGATATCATTCTCAGATAGCTCAATACCGCAGACAATACATCGCTCGCCCTCTTTTGCCGGCACGGTTTCATATTTAACCTGCTGAGAATACGCTAATGTCGATAAAAATACAATCAGCAAAACAATTAAAAAATATTTTTCAGATTTCAACATAATCTTTCTCTCCTGAAAAATTATATAAAAAGTTGTGTGGAGGAAGTAAGAACATCGCCAAGTTGAATATATTAATACTAAATCTATTAACCATATTCAAGACCATATAATTCTACCAATTTTACTTTTTTCCTAAAAAAGTGTTGTATCAAGTTTTTTTCTTGGTTTTTCCCAATGTATTGCATAATATTTTTAGAATTTTGAAACGAATTTTAATTTTTAAGGAAACAAAATGTATAGACTTGGTATTGATTTGGGTGGAACAAAAATCGAAGGGGTTGTACTCGACGACCGGCATGAAACATGTTTCCGAGAACGAATTCCCACAGAGCAAGAGAATGGATATGAGCATATTCTCGATAATATTGCCCGGTTGTACCAAAAAATGGCGACATCAATTGACCACGCAAAACATACCTTTGGCATTGGTACCCCTGGTGCGGTTTCATCAAAAACAGGTCTTTTGAAAAACTCTAACACAGTTTGCATGAATCAGAAACCGATTATTGAAGACATCACAAAAAGAATAAACCGACCATTAGGCATACAGAATGATGCAAATTGTTTTGCAATGGCCGAAGCTATTGACGGTGCCGGAGCCGGGCATGATTTGGTATTTGGGATTATTATGGGTACCGGCTGTGGAGGCGGAATTGTCTATAGAAGTAGGGTGTTTGCCGGACAAAACTCAATTGCCGGAGAATGGGGGCATATGTCCATCGATCCGAAGGGGCCGGATTGTTACTGCGGACAAAAAGGTTGTGTTGAAACTTTTATTAGCGGCGGCGGCCTGGAAAAATTATATGAACAACAGTTCGGTAAAAAAGAGTCACTCAAAAAAATCGTTCAACATTTTCGGAATAATGAGCAGCCCGCAACCGATTTCATGCAATCCTTTTTTTATAATTTTGGGCGCTCGCTTTCCAACCTAATAAACTGTTTGGATCCTGACGTTGTTGTGCTTGGTGGCGGTCTGTCAAATATTGACGAGCTTTATTCCAAAGGTGTAGAGCAAGTTTATAAGATGGTTATGGGTGGCAACTGTGATACGCCGATTGTCAAAAATAAGCTGGGCGATTCTGCAGGCGTAATCGGTGCCGCATTAATTGGTCGATGATCTATGCTGCCTGCAATTTTCTGGCGCCAATCGAAACTCTCAATATGTCCAAAGCTGAAATAATACCGATAATTTTATCATTTTTATCGGTTACAAACAATCGATGAATTCTGCTGGACACCATAATATCTGCAACTTGTTTTGCAGTTGTATCTTGTTTAACCCGGTAAATAAATGGCGTCATAATATCCTTGACGGTGAGCGTTTCAGGTTCTTCCAAATGAAATCCATTTAATTCTTCAGTATCAAAATCTTGCTGCCAGGGTTGAAACACATAACTTGTAGCCACTTTATCAGAAATAACATGTTCCCGTCTCGGCTCATTCCTAACGATGTCATTTTGGGAAACTACACCGACAAGTTTATCATCGTCATCATAAACCGGCGCACCCGAAATCATTCTGGATGAAAATAAATCCGACACCTCCTCAATCGTCATACTCGTCTTAACATTAATCACGGGAGATGACATTATATCTCTTGCAATTAGGTCAATAGAGAACATAGAAAGCCTCCTAGATTTTATATGATTAAATTAAATATGTTAACACTTTGAAGTGTGATTCAGCTATCGGTTTCTGGTAGCGGATACAAATCGGAAACCGGAATACATGATCAAAAGGAATCTGAGAAATTACAGACCAAGAAGTATAATTATAATAACAAAAGCCATTTAATAAAGCAAGAAAGAAAGAGAAATATTACAAACTTCTTTTTTTTTGAGCTCTGGTTATTTCGCTCATTAGTTTTACGGTGAGGATAAAAGGGTGGTCAATCTTTTACGAATTCCAAAGCATCATCTTTCACATCAATTGTTATAAAATCACCTTTTTGAATTTCGCCACTCAAAATCATTTTTGAAAATGTGTTGATCATCTGCCGTTGCATAACGCGCTTTAACGGACGCGCACCATAAACCGGATCATAGCCATCCTCGGCCAGGAAATCCTTTGCAGCCTCGGTCAACTTTGCATCGATACCCTGCCTTTGCAGTGCCGTACGAACCAACTGCTCGAACTGAATATCCACGATTTCACGAATGTGTTCAGGCGACAACGGCTGAAAAACCAGAATTTCATCGAGGCGGTTCAGAAATTCCGGCCTCATTTGTTTTTGTAAAACCTGAAGCACATCACGCCGGGTGTCCTCGTAAATCTTTTTGGGGTTGCCATCCATAAGATTTTGGAAACGTTCACGGATAATTTCAGATCCCAGGTTAGAAGTCATAATAATGATGGCATTGTTGAAATTAACCACGTGCCCCTGGCTGTCGGTCAATCTGCCCTCATCCAAAACTTGTAAGAGTATGTTGAAAACCTCCGGGTGTGCTTTTTCTATTTCGTCCAATAAAATAACTGAATATGGTTTTCTACGAATGGCTTCTGTCAGTTGTCCGCCTTCATCGTAACCAATATATCCGGGAGGAGCGCCAATTAGCCGCGAGACGTTAAACTGCTCCATATATTCGGACATGTCAATGCGCACCATGGCATTTTCATCATCGAATAAAAACTCAGCCAAAGCACGGGCCAACTCGGTTTTACCAACCCCGGTGGGGCCGAGAAAAACAAATGAGCCGATTGGCCGCTTTTCGTCACTTAATCCGGCGCGGGCACGCTGAACTGCAAAAGAGACGGCCTCAATAGCTTCATCCTGACCAATAACACGCGCACGCAGCCTGTCCTCAATTTTTAACAATTTTTCCCGCTCGCCTTCAAGCATTCTTGTTACCGGGATTCTTGTCCAGCGCGAAACAATTTCGGCAATATCCTCTTCTGTGACCTCTTCTTTCAGCAGTGAACCTTCCGTGTTAATTTCATCTAACGTTCCTTTTGCTTCCTGCAATTGTTTTTCAAGTTGAATTAGTGTACTGTAGCGTAATTCGGCAGCCTTGTTCAAGTCACCGTCACGCTCGGCTTTATTAGCTGCTTTTTTGGTTTCTTCAATTTGTTCTTTGACGTTTCGTACTTGCAGGATGATGGCTTTTTCCCGTTGCCAAACTGTCTTTAATTGCGCGGACTTTTCTTTCAAATCAGCCAGCTCTTTTTTGATATTCTCCAACCGCTCTTTAGAAGCATCATCTTTTTCTTTTTTCAGCGCAACTTGCTCAATTTCGAGCTGTTTAATTCGACGCTCGGTTTCATCAATTTCCTCCGGCATGGAATCAATTTCAGTGCGCAATTTTGCAGCAGATTCATCGATCAGATCGATGGCTTTGTCCGGCAAAAACCGTTCGGAAATATAACGTTCAGAAAGCGTAGCGGCGGATACAATAGCTCCGTCCGCGATGCGCACACCGTGATGAATTTCGTAACGCTCCTTGAGTCCACGCAAAATGGAAATAGTATCTTCAACCGAAGGTTCTTCCACCAGCACCGGTTGAAAACGTCGTTCCAGCGCCTTATCTTTTTCGATGTGTTTACGATATTCGTCGAGAGTCGTGGCGCCGATCAAACGCAACTCGCCACGCGCAAGTTTTGGTTTTAGCATATTGGCGGCATCCACAGCGCCTTCAGCAGCGCCCGCTCCCACCATAGTGTGCAGCTCATCGATAAAAAGCACCACGTTGCCGTTGGCCTCTTCTATCTCTTTTAAAACCGCTTTTAATCGATCCTCAAATTCCCCACGATATTTAGCTCCGGCAATTAAAGACCCCATCTGCAGCTCAACAACTTTTTTATTTTTGAGGGATTCAGGGATATCGCCGGTTGCGATACGCTGGGCAATGCCTTCAACGATGGCGGTTTTACCCACACCAGGCTCGCCAACCAGCACCGGATTATTTTTAGTACGCCGTGAAAGCACTTGCACAGCGCGCCGAATCTCTTCATCACGGCCAATTACGGGGTCGAGCTTACCAAGCTGTGCCAACTCCGTCAAATCGCGGCCGTACCGTTCAAGCGCCTGGTATTTTTGCTCGGGACTCTGATCTGTCACACGCTGGCTACCGCGAATATCCTTCAATACTTCGTAGATTCTGGTTTTATCGATAGTGTGTTTTTTTAGCAGCTCAGCCGTAGTACCGCCTTTTTCATCGGAAATGGCAATAAGAAGATGTTCGGTGCTGATATATTCGTCTTTCAATTGCAGCATTTCCTGTAAAGCTGAATTAAACAACGCATTCACACGCTGCGAAATATAAACATTGCCAACGGCACCCGATCCGGAAACTCGCGGCAGTTTTTTCAGGGCTTCATCAAGCTCGCCTTGAAGCAGCGGCAGATTAGCGCCAAGCTTTTTCAGAATCGCTGCTGGCACACCATCATTGTCGTTCAGTAAGGCCTTAAGCAAATGCTCAACTTCGACCTGCTGCTGTCCAAACTCCGATGCAATTTGCTGCGCCTGTGCGGCAGCTTCCTGTGCCTTAAGTGTCAATTTATCAAACGTCACTTTTTATTACCCTTAATGTTTGTATAACTACAAGAAATAAACTCTGAAAACTGTTCAATTTAAAAACCGATAAACACGTAAAAACTAGAACGTAGAGTGAAGAGAGTAGAGCGTGAAAAGTTTTTCAAACCCAGGCAGCCTATTTCAAGACTAGATATTTTTTTTGACGCCCTTCTCTTTACACTCTTCACTCTTCACTCTTCACTCTTCACTCTTCATCTCCCCACCATTACGAAACTTCCCAAAATTCACTTTTATGCATATCATGGAATTTCTTTTTTAAGCTAAATGCATAACCCAAAAGCGATACGCCACCCCAAAACAATAATGCCGCGAGCAGGTATGCAACCAATTCCGGCATAATAAAAATTAAAACAGCGGATAACGTCAGCAAACCGCCTGTGATTGCAAGTAATGGCCAGGCTCCGCCAATTGAGTTTCCGGCTTCAGTAAATCGAAATGTAGAAAACATTGCACACTCCCTCTTTTTATTCAAGATTCATCAAGGCTTCATTCAAATTGTATGCCAATGCTGCTTATGTAGAGGTAACTATTTTATTAATCGTGACTTAATGGGGAAAACTATAGGGTTTGTTTTTAAATATTATTTGTTCTGATGACAGAGACAACTCTTTTATTTAAGACATTTTGACGTACCTGAATTTTTCTGTCTGTCAAATGTTCATACGTTTAAATTTGGCAAATAGCGGATAAACAAAATAGAGAGAAACTTAAATTGGTAGTTCTAAAAGATATGCTCTTTTGAGCATAATCCTATTTTAAGTCAATTCCAAATCTGATGTAGGGTTTTATTTTATGGTAGGTGCTAATTTCATTTACATTATCTGTGCCCGCATAAAGGGAGAAAGGGATCTTGCCCCAATAAGCAAACTGCCAGGCAAGGTCAACGGCATAGCGGTAAATACTGAAACTAAAAGACTTTTTATGGCTAATACCGTAAGCAATATTCGTTGTAAATCGAAAAAAGCGCGCCGACCATATTCCTCCTTTAACAAAGTCATCCTTATTTGTGAATGCAGGCAGATCTTCATCAACAAACATAAACGGCCTTAATTCTAAATAAAAACTGATCTCATTGTACCGAAAGGCTGTTTCAGCCCCAACGTAACTTGTTGAAATTGATAAATAGTCATCGGCATTTGTAGCCACTGAACGATCTTTACTCGCTAAAAATGTATTGTATTGCGTAATATTATTAACAACCTGGCCATTAGATTCGTGCGACAGAGATACTTCAAAAAAATGAAGCTTCAAGCCGCCGGATTCTTTGTTGTTAAAATTCCACCTGTAATGTAAACCCAAATTTTGCAATCTCGACAAAACCGGACTGGATGGCCTGGTAAAAACAAAAAAATCGTACAACCCGGTGTACGTACCAAAAATTTCACGTTCAGGACGTTTTGTTTTTACCTCAGTTAATCGGGGATATCTGAGAGAAACAAGAAATTCATTATGTAACTCATTTTGTTGAAATGCAAAGGTGAAGTAATTTGGCAAATAACGATCAAAAAAAGATACTTGAGAAAATCCCACATTCGTACTCAAAAAAACAAGTAGAAAAACAAATTTCATAACTTTCCCTATTCTTAACTTTGTAAGCTTATTGATTTATTGTGAATCACAAACAGGCAAAATGATCAGCATAACCGTCTTGTGCAGGGCAAGCAGAACGCCAACAAACAAAACTAAGAATATGATACAAAAAGTCAACAATATTACTTCAGAAATATTTTGAGATTTTGAAACTTTAGTCATTTTAAAATTTTAGGCACTCATTAAACTTGACTGTCTTAATTAAAGTTATAAATTCAAAAGTCGTTTAGGAAAGAACAAATTATTTGGAGATTCAATGGAAAAAGCAAAGGGAATAACCTGGGATTTATCGGCTCTATACCAAAATGAAGATGACCCTGAAATAAATGCAGATTTAGATAAAGCTCTGGCTACTGCCAAATCGTTTAAATCACAATACCATGGCAAGATAGCCTCAGAAAGTTGTGACGATAAGTTGCTGCTCCAGGCCTTGCGCGATTATGAAGTACTGCTTGAAACCGGTTATCGCCCCTATGCAATGGCAAGTCTGCTATTTACCGGCGATGGCAAGTCCGATAAATTTAAAGGCATGGTTGCTAAAGTTCAGGAGACCGTGACACTTTTGAGCAACGAAACCCTTTTCTTTGGCCTTGAAATTCAAAAAATCCCGGAAGACAAACTCGCCGGATTCTTGAAAAATGAAGCGTTGGCGCATTATAGCCACCATATCAAAACACTCAGATTATTCACGCCGCACACGCTTGAAGAAAACGAAGAGCAGATTATCAATCGCAAAAATCTTTCGGGTAAAACCGCCTTTGTCAATTTGTTTGATGAATTTACCGCCGCATTTGAATGGCAGCTTGAGGTAGACGGTGAGGAAAAAACCTTAACATCCAGCGAAATGAGAGAGTTACAACGCAGCCAGGATGCCGATTTAAGGTACCGTGCTAAAAAAGCACACGACGGCAAATACGCAGAGAACGACCTCATTTTCACCAACGTGTTTGGCAACCTGATCAAAGACCACGCCACCGATATGGAAATGCGCAACTACGATAGCCCGATTCTGCCTTCGCACATGGGCAACAATGTGCCGCCGGCAGTGGTGGATACCATGATGCAAAC
>JAJDAE010000346.1 GCA_029262035.1 Candidatus Zhuqueibacterota bacterium | reverse complement strand
CAGAACATTAAAGATAATTCCAAAATTGTGCCTTCAACGCTGGTGGTGGAATTGCAGGATTATATTGAAAAAAACTACGCCCATGAGTCGGGTGAAATAATCGAGAACCTGACGATTGAACACAAATTGCAGGCCTTTAGCCCTGATTATTTTAACGGCAGCAACGTGGACTATTTCAGCTATTCTCATTCAAATTGTGAGGCCGCACAAAGAGCGATCAGTAAAAAAGAAGCTGGCGCGGCAGAATTTTTAGTTGGGGAATTGCCAAAACCCGATGCTACTTTTCGGGAAATTAGTCTGGATAGTTTGGTTAGATTTTTTATAAATCCGGCAGAGTTTTTTTTCAAAGTTCGGCTCGGTTTAACTTTTCCCCGGGACCTGGAAATTAGTGAAGACAAAGAGAACTTTGAATTACGTGGTCTATCCCGGTACAAAGTGGCAGATGATTTTTTGTCGGCGTTTTTGGATAAGGCTGATTTGGAAACCATCAAGACTGCGAGTTTGCATTCCGGCGTTTTGCCCCTGGCAGAAGTTGGCCGACACAAAGCTGAAGACCTGGCTTTGAAAATCGAACAATTTAATGAAAGAAATAATCTGCATATTCGGGGCGGACAGCTTGCCGACCTGGAGGTTGATCTTGAAATTTCCGGTTTTCATTTGACCGGAAAGCTGAATCATATTTGGCAGAACGGGCAAATGATTTCACGCTACGGCAGCATGGTTGCCAAGGATCATCTTCAAACCTGGATTCGACATTTGGTTTTGAATAGTCTGGTTGAGGGCGGCTATCCCCAAAATTCCTTTCTCACCGGGGTGGAGAAATTGCAGAAAGGCAACTGGGTTGGTTGGAAGTTTATGCCTGTTGAAAATGCCCGCACCATCTTAAAAACAATGCTTGAATTGTACTGGCAGGGGCTGCACAAACCGTTGAGGTTTTTCCCGAATACTGCTTTGGCTTATGCCGAGGTTCTGGATAACCCCCAAAAGGAGAAGAAAGCAGCCTTTAGAAAAGCGCTGGTTGGATGGTTCGGGAGCGATTTCGGCAAACCCGGAGAGTGCGAAGACGCATATTTCAAACGTCTGTATCGCTTGGAAGAAAATTCAATAAATGAAGAGTTTGCAGAACTGGCAATGCGGGTTTACAAACCATTGCTTGCAAGCCGGGGGAAGCTGTAATGCGCGAATTTGATTGGATAACCGCGCCCCTTACCGGCAAAAATCTTATCGAAGCCAGCGCTGGTACCGGCAAAACTTTTACTATCAGCAGGGTGTACTTGCGCCTCCTTTTGGAGCAAAAACTGCCGGTTCAGGAAGTTCTGGTTGTGACATTTACCGAGGCCGCCACCAATGAGTTAAAGGAGCGTATCCATGAAACTCTCATAGTTGCCCGCGATGGATTTATGGGTGAACATGTTGAAGATGACACCCTGCGCAATTATATCAATTCTCATAAATCTGCTAAGGGCGCGCTGGAAAGGTTGACCATCGCTATGCAAGATTTTGATGAAGCAGCAGTTTTCACGATTCATAAATTTTGTAACCGGGTTTTGCAGGAAAATGCCTTTGAGAGCGGCGGCGTTTTTGACACTGAATTGCTCACCGAACAAACCACGCTCTTAAGCGAAACAGTCGAGGATTTCTGGCGGCAAAAAATTTATGCACAGTCCGGCATGTTTTTGAGTTACGCGCTCACAAAAATCAGCCCAGGGGAATTTTATAAATTGATCGGAAAAAATATTGGGCGGTTTTTTTATAAAATTATGCCGGAGGATGTTGAGCCTGAATCTCACCCCGGCCAAACCGAAACTGAATTTTTATCCTCATTTCAAACTCTGAAAACAGAGTGGCAGGAAAATCGGCAGGAAATTACCGAATTGCTGGCAAAGCATAGCGGTTTGAAAATACCCAGGTATAATCCAAATAATATTCAGGCTTTATTTATAAATTTGGATAATTATTTGCACAGCGATTCGGGTGCATTCCAACTTTTCGAAACTTTCGAAAACTTCACCCCGGCAATTTTGGAGAAATTTACAAAAAAGAAGTTTGACCCGCCTGACCATACATTTTTTCAAACTTGCGAGCGACATTATGAGCTTCACCAAAAACTTACCAACGTTTTTGATAAACAACTTCTTTTATTTAAAAAAGAGCTGTTTGATTTTGTTACTGCCGAGTTGAGCAAAAAAAAGACAGATCGCAATGTTTTTTATTTTGATGATCTGCTACTGAATTTACATGCGGCCTTAGAGGAAGGTAGCCTGTCCCTGGCTGAGTCGGTTCGTGGTAAATTCAAAGCGGCGCTCATTGATGAATTTCAGGACACGGATGGGGTGCAGTACAACATTTTTAACACAATTTTTGATCATCCGGATGCTACCCTGTTTTTAATCGGCGATCCAAAGCAGGCTATTTATGGGTTTCGCGGTGCGGATATTTTCGCCTACATAAAAGCCAAGCGTAGCGTGAAAACCGAGGCAAGTTTCACCCTGGGCACAAACCACCGTTCGGAACCCGGTTTGATCGCCGGTCTAAATCATATTTTTAATGCAACCGATAATGCATTTGTTTATCCGGAAATTCCTTTCCACGCTGCTACCGCCGCAGATAAACCTGAGCGGCCGGTGTTAAAAATTGAGGATGAAAATTCTTCTCCATTGCAGCTATGGTTTTACGATCCGGAAGAGAATACAGCCACTGAACAGATGAGTCCCAAAGCGGCCAGTAAATCGTTTATTGCTGCAGCCGTCGCAATTGAAATTGTACGCTTAGTCGAACTCGGCAGAATCGGCCAGGCGACCATCAAGAATTTACCCGTTGAAGAAAAAGATATTGCCGTTCTGGTTCGAGAGCACGCGGAGTCAAAACTGGTGCAATCGGAACTGCGCAAGCGGAACGTGCACTGCGTACTCTACGCTTCGGACAATCTGTTCGCCTCGCATGAGGCGCTGGAGTTGGAGCGGGTTTTGCTTGCCATTGCCTCGCCGAAAAACATTCGTGCCATAAAAGTGGCACTTTCCACCGAAATGCTTGGTCAAGATGCCACCACAATTTTGCATTTAGATAAAGAAGTCTATGCACTCGAAGAATGGATTGAGCGGTTTGGCGCCTATCACCGGCTCTGGCACGATTTCGGTTTTGTGCGCATGATGAACGAGTTGCAGAAAAATGAATGCCTTTTACAGCGCCTCATGGTCTTCGAAGATGGCGAACGCCGCATTACCAATTTTTTACATTTGTCCGAAATTTTAACTGAAAATGCCATCAAAAATCAACTCGGTATAAAGGGCGTGATCAACTGGTTGGCCGAACAAAGAACGCTGCTCGATAAGTCTGAGGAGGAGTACCAAATTCGCCTGGAAAGTGATGAGAACGCGGTAAAGTTGATCACCATGCATAAGAGTAAAGGCCTGCAATTCCCCATAGTCTTTTGCCCGTTTGCCTGGGGCGCGTCTACGTTTAAAAAAAGTAATACGCTGGAATTTCACAATGAAGATGATGCGTTGAATTTTACCATCGATCTTGACCCATCCGCGCCAGAATGGGAGGGGCACAAAGCAATGGCTGAAAAGGAAAGTCTTGCTGAAAATTTACGCCTGCTTTATGTGGCCATAACCCGTGCCCGCAATCGATGTTACCTGGTCTGTGGAGATTTGCCCTCAGCCGAAACTTCAGCGCTGGCTTACCTGTTGCACAAGCCGATGCCGTTCGATGAAAGTCAACCGGTTGACGCCCTGAGCAATTATTTGAAAAACACAAAAACGGATGGCTTTCTGCACCGTGCTGAAACTCTGGCTGTTCAGTCTGGCGGTGCAATTGCTTTGAAGAAACTGGTACCCACTGAAAAAAGAAAGCTTTCCGATAATGCCGAGTCGGATGTCAAGCTCCTGAATAGAAAATTTACAGCCTTGGTTGATACCAAATTGCGCATTTCGAGTTACTCCGGTCTGGTTTCAAAACAGCCACATGGCGTTGAATTGGCCGACCACGATGCGCTCGAAATTTCTATTAAATCCGCACCTGTGATAGTGGAGAATACCGTATGTGAATTTAACAATTTTATGGCATTCCCACGTGGCAGCAAAACCGGAAACTTTTTGCATAATCTACTGGAACAACTGGATTTTTCGAACACTCCAAATGCGGCAACAAACGAACTGGTTTTGGGGAAGCTCCGCGAGTTTGGCTTCGATACAAAATGGCAAGACGTTATCTTTAATATGCTGGTTCGTCTTGTCAGGTCCCATTTGAAAAGCGCCACAGATCAATTTTCTTTAGCGGAAATTAAATCTAACCGCTGCCTGCAAGAACTCGAATTTTACTTTCCGGTGCAAATGCTTTCGCCACAAAAATTGCAAGCTGTATTTGCGAAATATTGTGACGATAAACCAGAGTTTGTTGAAAAGATCGGGCAGATTAACTTCGCTGAATTTAAAGGTTTTATGAAAGGCTTCGTCGATCTGATTTTTGAAAAAAATGGCCGGTTTTATATT
>JAJDAE010000345.1 GCA_029262035.1 Candidatus Zhuqueibacterota bacterium | reverse complement strand
AAAAACTACATTCAATCACCCCAAAAAATCGAAGATAAATTGTCGAAAATCGATGACATTGAAATCGCGCCACTGGTTTCTTTTAAAGGCATGATTAGCAGCAGCGAAACCGCCGCCGGAGTTATCATTCAGGGAGTTGTTCCGGAACGCGAAAGCCGGATATCAATTATGTCGAAATCTGTAATTGCAGGCGAATATCTTTCTGAAAATTCTACCAAAAATCAAATCCTTATCGGCAAAGCGCTGGCAAAAAAACTAAAGGTGGACATGGGTGAAAAAATTGTTCTGATGATATCCGACCTCAACAACGAAATCAGTTCAGGGGCATATAGAATTATTGGACTTTTTGAAACCTCAAGTACCGACTTTGACAAGGCCTACGTTTTCATCTCCACTCAAAAAGCCCAGGGCCTCGCCGGATTTAAGGAGCACCTGACCGGATTGACCATCAGGCTTGCCCAACCCGAAACACTGGATGATAAAATGGCCAAAATAAAGTCTGCTTTTTCCGATGAAAAACTAGAAGTGCTATCCTGGAAGGATCGAAATCCGCTGCTGGTTATGTCCACACAAGCCTTCGACAGCTCAATCGTGATAGTCGTGGTCATACTATTTTTAGCCATCGCCTTCAGTATAGCAAATTCATTTATCATGGTAATTTATGAAAGAATTCATGAGTTCGGTATCATGATGGCCAACGGTGTTTTGCCAAAAAAAATCCGGACAATGCTTTACGCAGAGGCACTTTTTATAACCATTATCGGGCTGGGATTTGGCTTTATATTATCGGCCATAATAATTGGGGCTATCAGTCATGTGGGGTTGGATTTATCCCTATTTGCAAAGGGACTCGGCAAGTTTGGGGTGGGCAATATTATTTACCCCAAAGTTGCGCCAAAGGATCTCCTGGTAGGGATACCTGTAATTTTTGTGATTGTGTTTCTGTCTGTGTTGTACCCGTCAATAAAGGCGAGCCGCTTTGAAGTGGCTGATGCGATAAGATTTGTTTAGTGTGAAAAACTATTGATATGAGAAACAAAAAAGTATTAACGCGCTGCATGAATCCTTTCTTCACCGTGAGCGGAGTCGAAGGGTAAAGCGGGTGCGATAATCAGAACGCTCCGCTCAGCATGAAGTGCGCCGGGTGATATGGGGACTTGGAAAGTCGACAAGTAATTTCCCGACATCACGTCATAGAACGTTGGGTCAGGTTAATAAAGGATACTAAATCATGAATATTGTAGAAATTGAAAATATCGTCAAAATTTATGAAGCGAAAAAAAAGGTGCCGGTGCAGGCACTAAATGATGTTAGTTTAAAAATTGAAGCCGGAGAATTTACTGCGATTGCGGGGCCATCCGGATCCGGGAAAACGACGTTGCTGAATATTATAGGTTGTTTGGATAAGCCTACTTCAGGTAAGATTATCGTGAATAGCCAAAATATGGCGTCTTTGAATAGAAATGAACTGGCCGAATTTCGTCTGAACCACCTGGGGTTTATTTTTCAGGCTTACAACTTAATTCCCGTATTAACCGCAGAGGAAAATGCAGAGTTCATGCTGCTCCTTCAGAATGTAGGTGCGGGTGAACGCCACCGCCGGGTGAAAGAAGAATTTGCTGAACTGGGCATTGAAGACGAGCTTTTGAAACGCCGTCCCAACGAACTGAGCGGTGGTCAACAACAGCGCGTTGCAGTCGCCAGGGCGCTGGTTTCGCATCCCAAGCTCATTCTGGCTGATGAGCCAACCGCAAACCTCGACTCCAAAACCGGCTCTAAACTGCTGGATAAAATGAAAGAGATGAATGAAAAGAAAAATGTGACTTTTATTTTTTCCACGCACGATCCCATGGTGATGGAACGCGCCAGGCGGCTAATTATAATAAGAGATGGAAAGGTTGTAGAAGACAGGAAAAATTAATGCTGCCCAATACGGGGAATAATCGACTTTGGTATCAACTATTTGCACAAAAGAAAAAGTTAGTCATGAAATTATTCAAACAATAACGCCACGGATGAACACAGATGCACACGGATAAATACTTTCAAAAATGTAGATAGAAGATATTCACCAAGCTTTTGGTCATGTTTTCAGAAAGGAAACTCAAAATTAGCATGAACGCTTTTCTCATCTGTGTTTCATCCGTGTAAATCCGTGGCTAGACAATTTGTGGCTTTTGTTACTAAAAATAGTACAGATGAATCATCTAAAAAAAAATATGCACTCCCCCTCGCCTCTACGTCTTTATCGTAAAGTTCAATGGTTGCTTTTGATGTTTGCATTTACTTCGCCGCTGACAGCCCAACCAGAATTTCAATTAAACGGTTACGCAAAAAATTTATCCATCCGCTCAAAATCGATTCTGGATGAGAAAAACTATCTGCTAAATATAAGCCGCTTCCGTACCAAAGGGGTTTTAGATTTCGGTGAGAAAGTGCATTCCGAAATATGGTTGGATAACGAACTGATGACCGGCAACTACCTCTCAACTCTCGATTTTGCTTTGAGCAAATCTATTGAACGACCCACCTTTACAGATTTGGATTGGACAATTGTGGACGGCAAGAATTATCAGCTAAAACAATCATTGTTTCGTGCGTTTGCCACAATTTACGCCGGCAGCGCCGAAATAAAAATCGGGCGGCAGCGCATAGCCTGGGGCACGGGCTTTGTCTGGAATCCCACCGACTTACTCAACCCCTTTAACCCGGCGGCCATCGAACTGGAAGAAAAAAACGGTGTCGATGCAGTTTACGGCGTTTTGCCACTTGGCTCTCTCTCCCGATTTGAAGCAGCTTACGCGCCGGGACGGGACGCACTCAAAGCCAGTACGGCGGCGAGAGTAACCACGAATTGGCACGATTATGATCTTGCGTTGATGGTGGGTGATTTCCAGGATAGCTTTGTGGTTGGCGGTGATTTTGCGGGCTACATTGGCGGAGCCGGTTTTCGCGGTGAATTTGCTTATACCCGGCAAGACGGCGCAACTAACTTTCTCCGCGCCGTGGTTAATGCCGACTACAACTTCCCCGGCGACTGGTACGCGTTCATCGAATTCTATTTCAATGGACAGGGCGAGAGCCATAAGAAAAAGTACAATCTGGCAGATCTGTTTTCGGGCAATATCTTTAATCTGGCCCGGCACTATTTAGCGCTTTCGACCACCAAAAGCATCACGCCGCTGCTGACTTTTTCAGCTTACAACATCACCAATCTGAATGACCACAGCGCGTTGTTCGGCCCGGCGCTGACTTACTCTCTCGCCGAGAACCTCGAGCTTTCAATGAGCGGTTATTATTTTGTCGGCGCCAGCGATACGGAATATGGGCAGTTGGAAAGCAGTCTTTTCGGGAGTTTGCAGTTTTATTTTTGATGGATTGGTCAACTATCGACAGGCATCTTTTCTATGACGGATAAGCACTACCATCCCTTAATCCTGGTTTCATAAATAATCAGATAATTACCTGCACTTAGACACCACGCACCTCTGCCGGTTAGCTTTTTTGCACACAGAGCCGGAATGTCTTTTTGCTTGGGTAACAGCCCTATTCACCTTTCACCGAAATATCAACAGCGTCTGCCAAAATACGCATTATGTCCCAATAGATATTCAGCATATAGATATATAACGCGTAATCTATTTCCCGAATGCCGGCGCCGGATATCTCCATTATCTCTGGGAAGTACTCGAATGTTAGTTTTTTCAATGCTTTGTGTAAGGAGATTTTAAAGTTTATGTAGAATTCGCCTATTTTCTGGTCTTCTTTTAAAGATTGATATAAACTCGCCCGTTGTTCAGGGCTAAGCTTCTTAGGACATGTTTTTTCAAATTTTTCTATCTCATCTTGAAGAGTTTTTTCAGTAAAAGAAGGATATTCAATTTTCTGACAAGAGAGTTTTCTGTCGGTCGGGACTTTGTAACCGTAAAAATCAACCACGATTTCGGCTACTTCTTCAAAAATCCAGATGCCGTAAGATTTGGAGTACTTTTCCGCTAAGATATTTTGTTTCAGGTCATCTTCATCAAGTTCGCATTGGATGTTTAAATGGGGGTAAGCTGTTTTGGTGGTGAAATGCAAATAAGTTTGCGCTGTTATGACATCCATTAGTTCATTTATAAACCGGGATTGACTTTCTTGAAAGGCACGGTATTCCTTAAGGGCTTCCTCGCACTTATCAAGCGATTCAAGAAACTTTCGGATATCGTCTTTGTCCATTTTGAGGTTAATCCTAAGTTTAGTTATACATGCTAACGGACTGGTCGCCATCGTGTGCCACAAGTCTTTTTGTTCATCTCTCGGGCACCCGGCGTGGGTGGATTGAAAGTATCAAACAGATCGCCGGAAATGAGCACTGCGTCAACATCTTCTTGATCCGCAATGTCACAAATTTCAGTTAATACCGCCTTTTGTTCTTCAAGACGGGAGAAATTGTCTAATCGTTTATCTAAGTGCCAGTCGGCAGTGTGGAGGAGTTTCATTTTGTGTTGCTCAGTTTTTGGGTTGATGATGATTTGTTTTAGTTTTTTTTCACATTAATAAATTGAAAGGTGGTTTCATAATTGCCATCCTTTGTCATTATTTTCAATTGTCGACAATTGAGTCATCTTCAAACGTATAATTATTTATAACCTCACTTACCTTTCTTTATTAATTTTCCCATTTCACGGTCAAAATCAGAAATACACTTTTCACTCTCATTTTTTCTGTATTTTTCATATTCAGCATTAGCCTTTTCAATGGCTTTTTGATGACTGATCCTTCCTGCATTTGTAAGAATTTCCTTTTCACTAATTTTTAGAAAATCATCAAGTTTACTAATCCAGTCCTGCATTTTCATCAATCTGTCGTTTGTGGCTTGCAGTTCTGCAAAATCAAGATACAGAGACACAATAAGATTCAACTGTTTCAACTCGTTTTCAGAAAGATAGTTTTTGGCAATACCAACATCACGAGCAGTAATATAATCTCCTTTGAAATTTGTAAGTCCTAAAAATGGCTTTTTAGCATCGGTTCTTTCATTTATCATTTCAGCGGCTGTTTTACCATGAATGGCATAATG
>JAJDAE010000344.1 GCA_029262035.1 Candidatus Zhuqueibacterota bacterium | reverse complement strand
TAATCCTTTAGCTCTGCCTTGCAGGGTACGACTGATTACAAAACCCGCTGCGTCATCTTCAGCTGAGTTAATTCGCTTGCCGGTTGCAAGGCGAAGCTGGCGAGTGCCCAAATCCTTGTTAACCATATTCAAGGATTGCAGAGCCTGCATGGCTTGAATGTTTCCGCCAATCCGACTAAGATCTCCAAATGATGCCATAATCTACTCCTAAAGGTTCGTTACTAATTCATTTCACTTACTGATCTTCCGGTTCATCCTTGAAGTTATCGCCGGTGATAACTTTGTAACTAATTGCATTATCGTCTGTCCTGCATATCACTTGCTACTATATTTTTATTTTTTGTAACAAAAGTTGATTTAATGTAAAATCCGCCCCGGAACACGCAATAATTGAGAAGGGAAACCGGAATTAACGGATTGATGAAACAGGGCACTAAAGAACTGAAAGGCAAAAATCAATGCTTAGAAGAGCACGAGTATAATTAGATATTTTGAACACATTCCGCACATTATAGTACCCTTTAACTCATTCGCGATGGTGACTGGTCAGACATTTACATTTATTCCCCAACAGCTCACAAAAAGAATACTACCATTTACCTCTCTTTTTAAGCACTTAATCATTTACTCACAAACCTGTCTACCTAAAACCCGTCAACTGATAATATATTTTTCCAATTAATATTTTAAATTTTTCGCGATATAAATCTTTTTAAAATTATCCAAAAGCCCAACACAAACGAGGAGTAGGCTCATGCAAAAAGTTATTCTTACACTTTTAATATGCTGTTATTCAAGCATTCTTTTAGCATCAGGTGACAAAGAAACTGAGTTTAAAGCAAATCAATTTCTTACAATCGCACCAACTAAAATCGATGAAATAATTGCCATCGATGGGAAACTGGAAACCAATTGGTTTGCATCCGCTGCTTTCGAAAATTTCACAGAATATGAGCCTTCCGAAAGCAAAAAACCACAGGTAAATACAAGAGGTTATATAACCTTTGATTCGCAAAATCTGTATGTAGCATTTATTTGCCAAGATCCGAATATGCAAAATTTGCGGGCATCACTCTCCGATCGAGATAAAATTTTTGATGATGACTGGGTCTCTATTAGCATTGATCCTGATAAAGATCAGCAAAAGGCCTACCAGTTTTTTGTAAATGCACGCGGCATACAGGGAGACAGACTCTGGCAATCCAATGGCAACGAGGATGATAGTTTTGATCTTGTATGGGAATCCAATGCACAGATTTTTGAGGATAGTTGGGCCGTTGAAATGAAAATCCCCTTTGAAAGTCTGCGCTTCCCAAACGTAGAAGAGCAAAATTGGTCGGTGCATTTTACCAGGCAATATCCGCGTGACGATGTTTACAAGTTTTCGTGGATGCCCATCTCTCAAAATAACAATTCCCTTATGGCACAGGCAGGCGACTTGGCATTTAAACTGCCTGTACTTAAAAAAAGTAAACGCACACTTGAAGTGCTGCCTTATGCCATAAGCACGCAGCACAGCTTTAGAGAGGAAACCGCAAACTCAGACTCCTGGCAGCATGAAAACCCCAACGCCCGTACCGGTTTCGGGGTTAAATACGGCATATCTTCAAACTTTATAGCTGACTTCAGCTACAACCCCGATTTTAGTCAAATAGAATCCGACAATGGTCAAATCAGCATCAATAATCCCTTTGCCTTGTTTTTTGCTGAGAAGCGGCCATTTTTCCAGGAAGGCCGGGATGTGTATCAAATAGATCAGACATCCCGTGCCGGGGGCGCTATTGACCAATATGTTAATCTATTCTATTCTCGCAGTATTAATGATCCTCAGTTTGCCGGTAAATTATCTGGTAAACTGGGAAAAGTAAGCGTGGGGCTAACCTCTGCGTATGATCGCAATACTCCTTTTATTATTCCGTTTGAAGAAGAAACAAGTGTTTTAGCAACACAAAAAAAATCTCATAACAACATCGCCCGGGCACGGTACGAGTTTGGCAATCAATCCTCCGTTGGCATGACACTTACTGATCGCCGTTATGAAGGCAGCGGCTCAAACTCAGTCGCAGCCCTGGATGCGAACTATCGTCTGTCCGATCGATATAACCTCTCCGCCATTGCGGCATTCACCCACACTAATGAGATAGAAGATGAAGAACTTTCCGACAACATTGGCGCCGGTAAATTTAAGGTTGGCAGTGATTCGCTAACCACAGCTTTTGATGGGGAATCCTTTAATGGCCGGTTATTGCGCGCCAAAATAAACCGCGAATCCAGACATTGGGTTTCAACTCTGGCTTACCAGGATTATTCCCCCGGTTTCAGGGCGGATAACGGTTTCTTCCAGGTAAACAGTTTTCGCAGTGCAGAATTTGTCAATGCCTATTTTTTTAGATTTGAGAAAAACCCGGTTTTTAACCACATCAAACCGCGGGTTGCAATGTGGCGCAAGTACAATTATGATGGCGTTGTGAAGGATACCGGTTTACGCACCAGTCTTGAGATGAACTTGAAAAAACAGACGTACGTCAACATGTCGGCCTTTATTTTTAACAGAGAAAACTTATTTGGCAGGCAATTTGGGGATGCCCGTCTCATCTGGATGTTTGTCCGGAATCGTGCTTTAAAATCACTTTGGGGAACATTTTTTATCAATATTGGAGACCAGATAAATCGCCTTGGTGAAATTGGTAATCCACACAATCCGTACAAAATTGTGCCAAGCTTACGGTATAGTTTTAGCGCAACACTTAAGCCTTTGGCAAAGTTGAGCAATGAAATGAATTTTTCCAGTTTAAATCTCTGGCTGAAGTATGGTGGAGAGAAAATAGTTGGTCAAAAAATTCTGCGTAACACCTTTTCTTATCAGTTCAGCAAAAGAATGTTTTTACGCTTGATCACAGAATACAACATAGTAGAATATTTCGATGATGGCGCAGGACAAATGGTGAAAAGCAAGAACTTCGCCTTAGATCCGTTGTTCAGCTACAAATTAAACCCGTTTTCCGTTTTCTTTATTGGCGGACATTTCGGTGCCAGAAACAACCTTACTTTGGATCGGCAGGTTTTAAAGTTTGACGACCAATCCTTGTTTGTGAAGTTTCAATATTTGTTTAGATCTTAAGCGTTGATTTAAATTTATATTTTCTTGGGGAGAAGTAAATAAAACAGGGAGAATACAAATGCCATTCTCCCTGTAATTAAGCCAATTCTACTTTAAGAGCAACATTTTCCGGGTTGCAGTAAAATCCCGTGCTAAAATTTTATAGAAGTAAACGCCGTTAGGCAGGTTCCTCGCATCAAATCGTATCTGGTAGCTACCGGCGGTTTGCCACGCATTTACCAAGACAGCAACTTCCCTACCCAAAAGATTAAAAACCGCTATTTTCACTTTCGAGTCAGAAGGCAATTTGTAGCTGATTATTGTTGCAGGGTTAAATGGATTGGGGTAGTTTTGTTCCAACACAAAACCCGAAGGGACAACAGACGCTGAAACCTCTTCAACACTGCTGACAAAACCGCTGCCATCATGACCGTAAAGGCCGGTACCGGTACCAACTAATAAATCATCAAAATACAGTACATTTATTCGCTGCCCCACAGGGTACGCAAAACCCATGGTCCAGGAAGAAGCGGTTACTGGCCGGTAGTAAATTGCATTTTCGACAGCGCAATAAACTGTATCTCGACCAATAGTAATGGCGTAGGCTTCTTCACCATTAGTAGGAAATCCGCTGGACCCCATGGATGACCATAACCCGTCTGCATTGAACGGTTTCCAGTACGCAGTGGGGTGATTCACTCCTGCATCTGTGCCACAAGCATAAATTGTATCACCGGTTGTTGAAACTTGCAAGTCCCGGATGGTTACAACAATTGAGCTGCCGCTACTGGTGCCGCTACTGCTCATATCCTGAACAACGTTCCAGGAGCTGCCGCTTTTGGTTATTTTGTAAACGCTCCTGCCCTGCGGACTTGCCAGATCGTATTCCACACCAACATAGGCCACCGTATCGCCGGATTCTTCATTAAACACGATGTCGAAAACATCAACATCCTGGCCATTCGTGCTGACCTCGATGAGAAGCTGGTTCCAGGTGGAGCCGTAATCTTCTGAATAAAACAATCCGCCTTTGTCAGATCCGGCAATTTCAAATCCGGCGAAAACAATCGCCGTATCGAATTGGCAAACCTCAATTGCGGAAACTTTTGTACCAAAATTTGAAAAATTATACGGCGCGTTTTCCGGGGTAAAAACCTGTGACCAGGTGGAGCCATTATTGGATGTTTTATAAATCCGCAGATTTCCGACGTAAACAATCTCAGCATCTGCAGATTCAATATCGACAGAGTAATAGGGCGAACCATCGCCGTTGGGGAACATGGCGTTGGTCCAGGCCGGTGAGGTGAGAAAATCATCAACTCGGCGGATACCGGATTTCGATGCCAGCCAGCCGGTATCTTTATCCTCGGTCATATCAAAGTCATTAACCTGAACTGCTTCAATACCATTATTTATTTCAAAAATAGTTTCACCTTTGTCCGTCGATGCGCCCAGGCCCTGATCAGTGGTCATGTAAACGATATTTGAATTCACAGGGTCTGTAAAAACTGCACCATCATTGGGATGGGTTTCAAATCCGCCCGGCTGACCAAATTCGCTCCAGGCGCCACTTTCGCCTTTATTGGTATTGTAACCCTTTGCAAAGTAAACACAGTAAGCCGAGGAATCACCGCTAACAACAATATTATCGCCGGCTACACCACTTAGGCTGGTTGCATAAGAAGTCCAGCTTGTGGCATTCTCAGAGTAAGCAAAATGCTTGTTAGCGCCATCCGAACCACCAAGGAGCAACCGGCCATCAGGGCCAATTCCAAACGCCCGCCAGTCGACTGTTGAACTCAACAGAGTTGGTGAAATATCATTAAAAACTGTGGTGTTGGTTAACTCGGTATATTTCTCTGTGGAAACATGCAGCAGTGGTGTACCATCGCCGGCATAAACATAAATCAAACTATCTACGGGGTTAATGCCAATGTGCTTCGGAGAACCCACTGAAGTCCAGGAAATCGAGTCGGGTGCAGTTTTAAAAAAGCCATCATTATCTAATTCACCATAGTATAAATAAATTTCATTAGCGTAGTAAACTGTTGATTCATAAATTGTTAGCGCATGAACATTGCCGGAATGAATAACATTTACCGTGGTTGAATCCGGATGACTGCTGAGCAACGCAGATTGGTGAATAAAAAACACTTTTCCTGAGCTATCGTGTGCCGCAAGACTTCTAATGTTCGCGCCATAACCATCAGCAGCACCCACAGCCGGCATTACAGTAAACCAGCCAAAGTCAGAAGGCGAAACAGTGGCTGCAACATCCGCATAAAAAATCGAATTCGCACTTTCGGTGGAAACAAATATTCGACTGGTATCGGGGGTACGGGCAAATCCGGAGATGGCATTTATTCTACCACCATAAACGGCCTGCACGTCAGGTGTATCCATTTGTGCAAATGCACTGCCCAACCAAGCCACAGTGAGTAAATAAACGATCAACTGATGCAATTTTTTCATAGTACCTCCATGTACATTATTTGAATTTCCTAATCGGTCATGATATCCAATTCTTTAGATCTCAGAACGGAATGTAGATTACTCATGTGGGTCAAAATCAGGCGGGGACAGCTGCCTCACCCTCAACCTGTACAACCGTTACCTCTTTCGCATTCATTGCAGTTTTAATCATCTTGTGCAAATTTTCTTTTCTAATTGGTTTGGCCAGATAATCCGAGCAACCGGCATCAATACACTTTTTTATCTCCTCATGACCATAATGAGACGTCATCGCGATAACCGGAATATCCAATCTGTTCTCCAGCTTCCGGATTTCCAGAGCTGCCTCGTAACCATTCATAACCGGCATTTCCATATCCAACAGAACAATTGAGAAATTCCGGGTTTTTAGTATATCTAAAGCCTCTTTCCCGTTATAAGCCGAGGTAATTCTAAATTCACCAGACTTCCTCAGAAAGTTGCTAACAAGCGTCTGGTTGTCCTCAGAATCATCAACTACTAAAACTTGAATACTGTTAAGCCATTTCTCAGTCGTTTCGAGTAATATTTTTTTATTTATGGGCTTTGTCAGATAATCGTCCATACCTGCTTTCAAGCATTTGTCCCGATACCCTTTTAGGGCGTGAGCCGTTAACGCAATAATAGGTACCGGAGCCTTACCTGTTTGCTTTTCCCATTCTCTTATCTTGGCTGTAGCCTGAAAACCATCCAGTTCGGGCATTTGAATATCCATAAAAACCAGATCATACTTTTCTTTCTGAATTGCCTCAAAAGCAATCCTGCCATTTTCTGCAATATCAACTACTTTATAGCCTGCTTTTTTTAAGAACATTGATGCTATTTTTATATTTTCAGGAACATCATCAACCAACAATATTCTCCTGATTATTTGACTGGTAGTTTCACCCGGCATAGCAGGTTTTTGCATCTCTGATGTTTTAGAAGATCGAATCTTTCGACTTTCTTCATCATGTGCAAATAACCGCATAATTATGCCTTGAAGTTGTGATTGTTTTATCGGCTTGACGATGATGTCTGAAATGTTTAATTTTTTCTTAACATCCTCGTCAACACCTTTCCAGGAAGACAGCATTAGAAGTTTTACATTTTTAAATCCTGGTTCAGCTCTAATCAAATCTGCAAATTCAATACCATCCACTTTTGGTATTTTGTAATCTAAAATAACCAAATCAATATCTTTATATAAGTGTTGAAATTTCGACTGTGCCTCATCATAATCCCGGGCAGCATAGACTTTACACCCCATGTAAATCAACGTTTGTTCCAAAATATTTCTATTGGTGGCATTACCTTCAAGAATCAAAACAGAAACGTTTTCCAGAATGTTCGTTTCATTTTGATTTTCATTTCTTTCGGCAGTCAACTTTGAAATTTGAAATGGCAGTTTAAAATAAAATGTCGTCCCTTTTTTCAATTCACTTTCTACCCCAATTTCCCCTTGCATTAATTCAACAAGGGATTTACTGATGCTCAAACCTAAACCGGTTCCACCAAACTTCCGTGTTGTTGAGTCATCTTCCTGCGAGAAACTGTGAAAAATTTTATCTAACATATTTGGAGCAATACCAAGTCCTGTATCGATAATTGAGAACATTAATTCTGTTTCATTATCATTTTGGCTTACCGGTTCTATATTAATAGAAATTTCACCTTTGCTCGTAAACTTAATAGCATTCCCGGCCAGATTAATTACAACCTGACGCAAACGTGTGGGATCACCCAAAAGCATTGATTGAATACTTGGATCAATAAAACAAGTCAATTCAAGATTTTTCTCCTGCGCTCTCAGGCTCAATATTTCTGTAACACTATCAAGTACATCATAAATATTGAACGCAACATTTTCTATTAAAACTTTACCGGCTTCAATTTTTGAAATATCCAAAATATCATTTATTACGGACAGAAGCGATTCGGAAGAACCCTTTATAACATTCAAAAAATCATTTTGCTCTGCAGTGAGTTCAGTGCCAAGACACAATTCGGTCATACCAATTACCGCATTTAACGGTGTTCGGATTTCATGACTCATATTGGCCAGGAAATCTGATTTAAATTTACTGGTTTTCTCTAACTCTGCGGCCTTCTCTTCTATTTCTGAATGCGCTTTTTTCAAAGCTTTATTTTTTTCTCCCACCTCTTCTTTTTGCCTGGTTAATTCCTTGGCTTGCTTAGAAGTTGCAGCGAGCAAAGCACTCATCCTTGAGCGTGATTGAGCAGTGTTAAAAATAATCGCAATGCTATCAAGTGTTTGTTCCAAAAAATCATTTTGTCTTTCAGTGAACTTGTTTAAACTGCCGAGCTCAATTACCCCAATAACACTGCTTTCAAATAGAAATGGTACAACCAGGAGTTGATTTGGAAAGCAGTCGGGCGCCACTGACTTATTTATAGATATATCAGGCGACAGAATTGATAATGATTGTTTTTGTGAGGCACATTGCCCTATCAGCCCTTCACCCATTTTAAATTTCGTACTATTACTTTTTGGTTCAGCTAGTGCAAAACCAGCCATTAATTCTAAATCGTAGTTATCATCCGTTAAGTAAAGGGCACCAACTATAGCATTAGTATACGACATAAGGAAATTTAAGATGGTTGTTGAAAGAACCTGTACAGGATGTTCCCCTCTTGTCATCTCATCGAGCTCAGCACGACCCCTTCTTCTCCAGTTTTCTTCATCTTTCTCTGTAATTGATTTTTTGATACTGCTGATCATGTGATTAAAAGCGTGGCCCAAAACGCCTAACTCATCGCCAGTTTTCACTTCGATTTGGACATCATGGTTACCGGAGGCGATCTTGTTTGCCATTTCTTGCAATTGCACCAGTGGTTTCGTTATCATATTGCTAAACAATAGTGCAATCAAGAATCCCAGGGTTAATATTGTTATGCTTATAAAGAGTGTGGTGATGCGGTTATCGCGAATGGTTTTGTTTAAATTCTCAAGTGAATAACCCAACAAAAGCGTACCATAATAGTGACTTTGAAACCGAATTAGCGTTATTGCATGAAAAATGCCAACACCTTCGAAGACGTTATCCTCATAGGGAAAATTATTAATATTTATATTCAAGTCATTAGGATTGAACTGAGCAAATTCATTCAACGTTGTGTCCAGCAATATAACATAACTTAAACTGCTGTCACTTTTGGCCCAATTCACTGCCTCTGCTACTGCTGCAAAATCATCGGACTCAAGACCTATGGCTACACCAATAGCAATCATTTCAGCCATACTCGTGACTTTATTATTAAGTGTATCAAGGGCATTTTTACGTTGTTGTTGCGGATAGTAAGTGGAGATAAATATTGAAATAAGTAATAAAATAAATACAAAAATGCCCACGAACTTAGTTCGTATTGGCGTTTTGTTTAGCAGTTTGAACATAAAAAATACTATTCCTAATTACAGATCAGGAGTACTTTTACATCTGAGGTTAAATGCTTAATACCGATGTAACCAATTGCCCCTGGAATATTGGCAACCTTTTCAAGTACGTCTTTTTCAGTTTTCAAAGCCATTGGCGCCTTGGCCTCCCCGGTCAAAAATAGCCTCATCCAAAGCTTTCTTAATTCAGATGATTTTCTACCTAAACATTTAAAAAAGTCTGTCTTCAAGACACTCTTTTGTTTTATATTAAAAAGATATATTTTTGTGCCATCCTGCCATTTTTTTGTTTGTAAAGTATATATTTTTCCCAGAGTAGCCATACTAATGGAATCAACTGGCACCGACTTATTTACGATTATAGCTACTTGAGCATCAGCTTCTTTCACTCCCCACAAGACCAGCATGATAACTATGATTAGTTTTTTCATTAAAAAGAATCCCGTCTTGATATTAAAAGAAAACACTCAGTGCAATACTAAATATGTTAAAGTCATAATCTAAACTTAAAGGTATCGGCACAACCTCATCCGGTGGAACCTGGACATTATTTGTTATAATTTTTGTAAACTGAGCTTTAAAAACCAAAGCCTCATCCGGTCTGCAGCCGGCACCTATAAAAAACCCTTTTCCCCCACTTGCAGACGCTAGAAGAAATTCATCCTTGAGAAAATTGTAGGTCACATAGCTAAAAAATTTCTCTGAAAAATCATATCCCAGAGTGGAATAATAAAACACTTTATCCAAGTCAATATTTGATTGCTTAAAGTCATGTTTGACGAGTATTAATTCTGCCTCCCCCCAAAATGGGCCAAAAGAAAAAGAAAAGTCAGAGCCGATTCGCCATCTGTTTACATCCCCAAGACCTCTCTCGTTTTGATTGTCTTTATCATTTGAAAAAGAAACTCCAAGTTTGACTTGCTCTTTTCGAATCCCAAAACGTCCGCCAACCGTTACAAAAACTGTTGTGTCTTCTCCCGCCCTGATCGTATTCATTGATTCAGAACTGATAAAGTCCGCTTCGCTGTTCCCTATAAAAGCTGAGTAGTCAATCAAAAAATTTGAGGTAGGAATTGTGCCGTAAGCCTGAACGTAAGCTCTTTCCGGTACAAAGTCACCGATGGGAAAAATTTCAGAAATTGATGTTTCATAAACCAGGGGACGCAGGATATAAGGTAAATAAGGCGTTCGATTTCTAACCTGAAGTAAATTGTTAAACTCTGGTATTAATAAGCCGGCCTTTATATTAAACTTTTGATTATGATGATATTTAACCCAAGCTTCTTCTAAGTTGAAGTTTCCCCAATTCCTTTCTGATGAAAAAGAATTTTCAACTTCAAAATTTAACCAGGCGGTAAGCTCTTCGTTAATTTCTTTACGAAGGAATATGTTCGCCTGTTGAACCATAAATGAATTTCTCTTATTTTCAATTTTGTTACTAAAATTGAAGGTGGAGTTTGAAAAATCCAGAGTTTCATTTATGTGGGTAAAATTGACCTGGAAATATCCAAACAGATCAATATCTTCCTGGCCGAACGAATTATTCGGTACCAAGCACAAGGCCGCTATTGCGTATATCCATTTTAATTCTCGCATTTTATACCCTACAATGTAAACTAAACATTACTCAATCTTGAAATTCTGCATAAAAGTTCATCCAATTCCACATCGGGAAAAAAATATAATTCTTGAGGTATAGGTGCAGTCTCCTTCCCGTAGATAAAGGAATTATTGATTGCATTTTATCTAGAAAAATGTAAAAATATAGCTAAGGGAATTATAATTAGGAGATCAAAATGAAATCACTAACAGAGCATCTCTGGTTTGACATTTCGACCAGAAGAGATTACATAAACATTACAGACAAAATTGAAGACCTCGTTAGAAAAAGCGAGGTACAGGAAGGCCTGGTACTGGTTAACGCAATGCACATTACAGCAAGCGTTTATATAAATGATGCAGAAAGCGGCCTGATACAGGATTATGATGACTGGCTTGAAAAACTCGCGCCGCACGAACCTATTTCACATTACCGCCACAACCGTACAGGCGAGGATAATGGCGATGCTCATTTAAAACGCCAAATAATGGGACGCGAAGTTGTAGTCGCAATCACAAACGGCAGACTTGATTTTGGACCATGGGAGCAAATATTTTATGCCGAATTTGACGGTCGTAGAAAAAAACGTATCCTGGTAAAAATTATTGGAGAATAGACCGCCTAAAACGGGGTTCCTGCTGCCTGCTCACGAGTGTATTTATGATACTTTCTCTTTGGAATCATTCGGTACCGGCTTTGCATGCATCATCTTCTGAACAATTTGTGTGGTTGTTCGGAAGTCAATTTTTCCACTGCCCATTTTAGGTAGTTCCTCTAACACAAAAAATTGCTTTGGAACTGCAATTGCCGGCAATTCTTTGGAAAGTTTATTTTTAATTTCTTTTTTGTCAACTTCATGGGAAAGGGCCGCTACTATTTTTGCGCCTTTAATTGCGTCTGGCAATTCAACCACGCAGCACTCTACGCCTTCGGGCAAGATTTTCCCAAAGGCCTCTTCTACCGCAACGAGTGATACCATCTCACCGCCAATTTTCACGAAGCGCTTGAGGCGCCCTGCGTGCCAGAGATAACCGGCACCGTCGAAACTACCCATGTCGCCGGTATCGTACCAGCCAGAGCGAACGCGTATCGAAGTTTCTTCCAAATCATCCAGATAGCCCTGCATAACAGATTCACCTTTAACCAGAATTTTTCCAACTTCAAGGGGTTTACAAGGCGTGCCGGTTTCGTAATTTTCTATTTTAATCTCAAGGTTAGGTAATGGTTTACCAACACTACCCGGCCGATTGTTTTCCGGAGTATTCGTGGAAATTACCGGCGAGGTCTCTGTTGCACCATAACCCTCATAAAGCGTACAGCCGTGCTTTTCCTTAAAAGCCTTACGTAACGACTCAGGGCATTTATCTGCTCCGGCCACAGCAATTTTAACAGATTTAAAGTCACCGGGATCTGATTTTAGTAAGTATCCCCAAAAGAAGGATGGCGTGCCAATCATCATATCGCATGCTTCTTCTTTTACGATTTGTGCAACAGTTCTATATTCAAGCGGATTGGCGTAAGTGACCAAAGTCATGCCGTGAAAGATAGGCGTCCAGAGGTTGGTATTCAATCCAAACACATGAAAGTATGGCAAAATACAAAGCATATTTTTCATTGGAGAAAAATCAAAAACGGATGCAAAGCCTTGCATATTAAACAGAATATTGTGGTGTGTTAAAGGTACCGCCTTGGGTTCTTTTTCGCTGCCGCTGGTAAAAAGTACAACCGAGTATCCATCCGGGCTACCGTTAAAAACTATTCTTTTCAGAATAGAAAATGGCAGTTTCGCTTTTAATGCCGCAGTGAGTTTATTTAATCCGGTCACCGTTTCCATAATATCTTCAATGAAAACCATGCCCTCTACCTTCGGACAGTTTATTTTTTCCAGCAATGCCTTTGACGTAATAATGGTTGTAAAATCACATTTACTTTGCGCGAATTTCGCATTTCTTTCTGCGCCGGTTGAATAATTAAGCAACACGGGAATTCGGCCGCTCATCAACGAAGCGAGAATCGAAAGGATCGCTCCGGCCGATGTTGGCAGCATAATTCCAACAAATCCTGAATCATATTTTTCCAGCTTGTTTTTTAGGATCAGCGAAGCAATGAGCGCACGGGAATACGTGAGACGGCGCTTGGTTGTGCGATCAACAATCGCCATTTTGTCGCCATTTTTTTTAGCATTTTTTATAAAGATATGATGTAGTAGCATGTTAGTCTCCCGAAAGCACTTTTATTTTTTCTTCTTAATTCTTAGGAACGAATAATTTATTTTGCATAAAAATCAATAACTCTTTGTATGCCGGCCTGGCAGACCGGGTCAAATGGTACCGTGCTCAGTGAAAACATCCGGCAATCAATGGCTGGCCGGTAGAGGCCTTTGGAACTGTAACCGGCACCTTCAAAAGCGCCAACTTTTCCATAGGAAGCCGAAGCCTTCATTTCAACCACTTGTTCTTGCCGTGCCTTAAACCACTTTTCGTAATATCCCGGAGCGCTTCTGTCCCACGTTCTTCGCACTGCTTCAAGACTATCAAAATGTGTTTTCGACCAAGGAGTTGGTATAGGCGTCTCTTCTTCAACAAAAGATTTCCACTTAATATTTTCCGGATCAATTAACGCAGTTACATTAGGCGATTCCGGCTCAACTCCGGCTGGATAGAAATCAACATAAGAGGTTGAACTTGAATAGTATTCGTCACCCAGAGAAGCAAAAGAGTGTCCAAATTCATGCGTAAACATATAATCGATGTGCCAGTCAAACTCAGGATTTTCTACTCCCGTCATTCCGGTGGCGTACAAATTATAAATACCACCCCCACCATAACGGGTTGAGTTTACCATAATATAAATAAAATCGTACGGTGCAGCAGAAGCGATATCGCGCATGACTTTGTTTTCGTAAGTCAAAATATATCGTGGAGAATCGAATGAATTGTATGAACAACCAAGCGGTGTATTTTTCCAGATGTTTTTGCGTGGCTCATCAATGCCCGAATCCTGTGAAATTACTTCAATTGCCCGTATGTTCAGTTTTTTAGCATTCCTTTTAAAAGGCTTTGTTTCAAGGATGACTTTCTTCCAGCGCTCTGCATCTTTCCGGAATTTGGCAATATCTTTTTTTGAGTAGCCATCACCAAGGATTAAAAAGTCAACCTTTTCGTGCGGTGCGCCACTTTCATGGAGCGTGTTAACTTTAAAGCCATAGTCGCGCTTTTCCCGATTTACAAATCTTGATGCGGGCTCGACTACAGTCGAAAAAATATCCTGAAAATGCATCCATTTATCGCGTTTTGCAAGAACCACTTGCACGCTGTTTTTCGGGAACGGCAAAAGTACAGACTCGTGAAATGATCGGAAGATTTCATCTTGCGCTTCCCGGGTTGTTTCCCACTCGCCGTAAACACTGGCAAAGCCACGGCTGTAAATAAGTTGGTTCGTCGCCAGGTCAAACACTTTCACCAAAAATTTCCCCAGATTGAGCGTGTCGATTAAATTCTTCCGGCTGCCGGCCCACACCCCCTGCTCGTATACTTGCTCCAGACTGATGTGTTCAGTGGTTGCTGTGCCGGTGTGCAAATAATCCACCCGCAGTGTTTTGTTTTCAAAATACTTTTCAAAAGGTGTTGCAGCTTGACCCAAAATTGGACTCAGAAAAACAAACAAAAAAAGCCAATGAAAAAACTTCATTTTCTCTCTCCATGAAAAAGTTTGATTTCAAAAAAATTGAACTGTACCTTGCGAATTTTAAAAGTAATAAATTACTTCAGGAATGTCAAGATTCAAAATTTTCGGGCAGTAAAGATACCCAAATCGGGACAGTTGTTAAGATACGAAACATTTTTTTCTGTCTATTTTAGACGCGACTCCCTCTCTTCAATAAATCAGAAAGAATTTCATGAAAACCTTCAAACAAAATCCGCAAATAGTTTTTGGTACACAATTAAAGCCAACTTGATTCTAAAGAGTAAAATCATTATCTTTAGCTTCTTATTTTAAAAACTGTATAAAATGAAAATCGATCTAAGCAAAGAAAAACTGCAACTGGAATATCCGTGTGAGTGGCTCTACAAACTTATCGGCGCTGATGAAAAAGCAATACGTGCCGCTATAACCAAAACCATCAATGACCGCTCGCATACTATTTCAAATTCTAACAAAAGTTCTAAGGGCAAATATAAAAGTTTGAATCTTAGCTTAACCGTTGAAAGCGATGAAGATCGCACGGGGCTATTTCATGCCTTAAAAAAACATCCAGCCATAAAAATGGTTCTCTAACCAATTTCTTTAAACTCTAAACACGAAGGTATATTATGAAAAAGGTGATCTTATTTTTCCTTGTTGCTACAGTAGCGGTTTCTTCCTGCAATAAAAATAATTCGGAGATTAAAACAACTCTGGAAACGGAAAATGAAAAATTGAGCTATGCGCTTGGGCTCAGATATGGAGAGGGCTTAAAACAAGAAGGGATTGAGCTTGATTGGTCTGCTTTTATTACCGGGATGCACCATAAAATTGACGATGAAGAGCAACTTCTGGACAGCAAAGAATTAAGTGAAATGAGCAGAAAAACCAATAAGGCCAAACTTGAAAAACGTAAACAGGAGCAGTCAATGGCAAAAGAAAAAAGTACAAAATTCTTAGAAGAGAACAAGACCAAGGCCGGGGTAACAACTACAGAAAGCGGCTTGCAATATGAAGTATTAAGCCAAGGGGATGGCGAAAAACCCGGCTCATCAGACGAAGTTTCAGTGCATTACGCAGGAAGCCTCATAGACGGCACCGAGTTTGATAGTTCAATTAAGCGAGGGAAGCCTATAAGTTTTCGTTTAAACCAAGTTATAAAAGGTTGGCAGGAAGGTCTGCAATTGATGCCTGTTGGTAGTAAATACAAATTCTACATACCTTCTGAGATTGGGTATGGCCAACGAGGGGCTGGAAAAATTCCAGCAAACTCAACACTGATTTTTGAAGTTGAATTGTTGGGAATTGTAAAATAAGAGGCAATCAAAAACAGACTATGCTTTTAAAAAAAATATTCCTCACCTCTTTTGTAGTTTTTAGCTTAAATTTTCCGGTTTCAATAACTGCAAAAGAGGTGCCTTCGGTCGCCAACAGAAAACCCACAACAAACACAGAGACTAAAGTATTAGCAAATAAAACCAACCAAAATGGATTTACCGGTGAGGGAAATTCATCTGAGCAAGTTTTCCCTGAAAAAAATTATATGCTAAATAGCCTCGAGGGATTTGAAGAAATTGTGACTAAAGTCGATTCAGGGAGAGTCGTCGCCTTATTGCCCACAATTCCAATTACTGTAGATTCATACCAAAATCATTTCGAACCAGGACATAAAGCCCAGCGTATTTTGCAAGAGCTTCTTCCATTAAATATATTTTAAAAGGAATTGCGTTGACGGTAAAGTGAGTTATCGATAGCCTGAAACATTGCGGCTCTATCAAGTTGGTCATTCTCTAAAAAATCAATCACTTTATTTATAAAAGTCTCGCCGTTTTCAATTGACTCCTGATAGTTCAAATACTCCACTTCAAAGTTAGGTTGCAACGCAAGCCATTTTCTTATCTGCAGAAGATGCCCCCGAAAGAAATTTCGAAGTTCGGTATCATTTTGCGCATCACTAGTATTTCTATTTTCCAGCATTGTTTTTTGTGAGGTGAGAATTTCATCCAGGTTTCGGAGCATAAAAAACACACGGTAGTTCAGTTCATTTGGTAGAGAGAACAGGTGTTGCGAAATGATTTTAACGGCTTTTCCGCGGGCATCAAAGATCCAACTATTATCCGCTGCGAGTTCTTTTACTTTTTCGAATTCAAAATAGCCATTGGGATTGTCGCTGTCCGGCTTGCGGGTTCCGTCTGAAATAATTTCTACCCCGCCGGCCTGAAGTATTTGCATCATCATAGAAGTGCCGGAACGCGGGATGCCCGATACAATTATGACCGGTCTGTTAGTCCTCAAGGTACAATTTCATGTTTTCTTCATCCCATCGCCAAATTGGGTTGTCGTGACTAACATGCACACCACCAAGCCAATAATCAATATCATTCACATTAAGCATATCCCTGTTGCCGACAAGGATTGCTTTACCGGTGGTTGTTAACTTAAAGTAAGTTTGTTTAAAAGATTCCGAAATAGCGGGATGTTCTGTGGTGTCCAAATTAAAAACTTCAATGAGCGGATTCCCGGAATTGCTGAGCTCCTGGATAAAATGCCAGAGTTGAAGTTCGCCAAGCCCAAAGATGGGATTGAATTCCCGGAACAACGGGAAGAGTGGTTTAAATTCATCGATGCCGCTGGCCAGAAGATCTAAAATTTTGTTCTGCAAAAAACCCAGACCGTTTCTGGAGGACGGGAACCGACTTAAATGCGCCGACAAGGGTTCCTTTAAAAAAGGTAAAGCCGATATATCTTTTTTGAGAAATTCTACAATTTCTTCAGGATTGGATGCGGAAAAAGCGTTCCAGGCATCACGTCCCAAAGTAAGCATTTCCTTTGTTACGGCCTTTCTAGTATCAAAAAGTGAAACCAAATGTTCAGGGTATAATTGTCCCAACCCATAAAACGGTTCAATGCCGGGGAATTCATTGATGCAAATCAAAGATAGTTTTGTAGCCAGTTTTTTTTGCTGTGAGAAAAAAGACAAAATATTGAGTAAATTTAATTGGCATGACAAATCAAACCCAAACCATAAAATAACTTCATCATGATTTGAAGCTGCTTTTAACTGGTTCGCTTGCTCCAGGAGCTCGCTTTTACAATCTTCCAAACTTACGCCATAGGTTTTGGTAAGATGCTCTGAACGTGTTTGAATCCACTCATCTTCCGATAATTGGGATGGACTTGCCCCGGTTATAAATCCTTCCTTCCAACTGATTGATTCTCCTGGAAGTTTGGTCTGTATAAAAGTTGCCTCAGTTGATTGACCATTAAAAATGTGCAGCATTATTCGACCTCGTCATAAGTTGGCGGAGAACTTGTCGCCGAAATGTAAAAAGTTACTTGTTGGAGATTCTAAATTTAAAAAACTTTGGGGTTATAAAAATGGGGATGTTTGCCCTGTTTTTCCATATAAAAGGTTTCTATTTTTTTTAAGTCAGCATTCATATCGCCGGAGGGTTCTATTAACGGACCAAACCCCATTGACTTTTTAGGGTAATCAACAAAGCCGGTTTGAATAGGTATTTTACAGGCTATCGCGATGTGATAAAACCCGGTTTTCCATTTTTCCACATACGTGCGGGTTCCTTCCGGGGTAATAATTAGAACAATTTGTTCGCTCTCATTTACCGCGTTAATCGTCTGGTCGACTGTACCCTGACTTGCTCTTCTGTCAATAGGCACGCCGCCAAGTGTGGTTAACAAACCACGAATGGGCTTGGGGAACAAAGTATGTTTAGCCATCCATTTAACTTTCAACCCTATGGAGGCCAATCCGGCAAATCCGTAAAAGGCATCCCAGTTGGAAGTATGCGGTGCACCAATTAAAATAAATTTGGGTAAATCAGGAAGCGTACCGACCATACGCCAACCGGTTAACTTTAGAATAAGCTTGGCCGTTATTTGTGAAAATTGATTTTGAAATTTTGGAATTTTATCACCCAGTGGCGGGAATTCCATTTAGCTATTCCTGACTCTGTATTTCAAAAGACCGTTTTTAATGTAATCGATAGCGCCAATTGTATTTTCCCAGTAAGCGCCGTAATTTTCCCAGTATTCCATGGCTTCAGCTTTTTCATCATCAAACTCTTCGACCAAATCATCAAATTCACTATGATACGGCTTCACCAATTCTTCAGCAATCACCGGCAAAAACTTGATTGCCTTTTGCAAGTTAGCTTCAATTTTATCGCCGTTCTCAAGTTGAATTTGAGCAAGTAATCTGCCGTAGTAAGTATCGGCCAATGCATCGCCGGGGTAACGGTCACAGATTTTTAAAACTTCAGCAGGTTGTTTAAGCTCAAAATAGGACTTGATGGCCAGTGCCCGAACTCCCTGATTATCACTCGGATTCAAACTCAAAAGGTTATTGAAAATTTTGATGGCTTCTTTATGGTCTTCCTGCTCGTAATATTCAAGCCCCAGCGCTTCGTAAGCCCGCAGAAAGGGTCTGTTTTCAAGCCAACCCCAGTCGAGAACGATCTCATCAAGAGAGAGACTTTTGGGCAGACAATTTATGCCAATCTCAACTGCTTTCTTTAGAAAAGCAAATGCAACTCGAACCTCACCCTGTTCCTGCAAACAGATAGCCAGATGGTGTCGTGCGTCTATATGTTCCGGGAATGCATCAATGATTGAGTGTAAAATATCTTTAGCTTCGGCGTAATTTTCACTCTCGAGCAAATCGATTGCATCGAACATAAGATCGTCGAGATCATAAACATAACTTGGATACTGAAAACGGTATTGCTGCTTCTCTACTTTTTCCAGAATTAATTGACTTCCGGCCATTTTTATCTCATTTTTATTAAAACCAAATACTATTTTCTATATAAAAAACTCTAATCTATTTTACAAGTTAATTTCAGTTTACTTCCCTAAAAAATTGTGAAATTCGAGGGTCATGTTTTTATCAAACTTTTTGGTGTTTGTCGCGTAACTTATCCTTCTAATCAAAAAATTGTAATTAATAACAAATTAGGGTAAATAATGAAGCGCTCACTTCTTTTAACTTGTCTAACCCTTCCCGTTTTTTTTGCCTGTAGTTCAAATGAAATTATAAAATATTCAAAATCGGATTTCAACCCTATTGTTTACGAAGTAAACTTGAATGATCGTGCCGATGATTTATTCAAAGTGCGGATTCTTGTAAATGATTTACAGCCGGCTAATGCAATCTACCAATTTGCTTCCACCGCACCGGGTGCTTACCAGGTGATGGATATAGGCCGTTTCGTCCGAAGCTTTGAAGTATTTGATGGCGAAGGCACCCTGATACCCGTAAAACAAATTTCAACCAATCAATGGCAAATTGAAAATCCGACTCAAGTCAGCGAAATACGATACACGATTGCAGAAACCTGGGATACGCCGGTTGATTCCAATCGCGTTTATGAAATGGTTGGCACCTCAATTGAAGACGATCATGTTCAATTGCTGGGACATGCAGTTTTGGGCTATCCCACAGGTATGCAGTCTCGTCCGTTAAAAATCAAAATGGACTATCCTGAGAAATGGTTGGTTGGCACCGCCCTTTATCATGACAAAAACGGAGTTTATTACGCGGACAACTACGATCACGTTGTCGATTCTCCAATTTTGTTGGGCCGACTTTCAAAAGCAGAATTGAAAGTTAAAGACAGCAAAGTTGAAATTTACACTTATTCAAAAACCGACAAAGTAAAATCTGAAGATATTCTCGAGCATGCCAAGGATATTCTGCTCGCTTCGGCGGAATTTATGAACGGTGAATTGCCGGTAAAACGCTACACTTTTCTTTTTCATTTTGAAGATTTAACGCTGGGTGCATGGGAGCATTCTTACAGCTCGAATTACGTTTACAAAGAAGCTGATTTTGAACGCATTGTTCAAACCAGTCTGCGGAATGTCATTGCACACGAATTTTACCATATCGTGACACCGCTCAATTTGCATAGCGAAATTATTGAACAATTCAATTTTGTAAAACCTGTTCCGTCTCAGCATCTTTGGTTATATGAATCCACTACCGAATGGGCATCACATAAAATGCAACTCTCAGCCGGTTTTGTTGACTTGGAAGAATACTTAAAGGGAATAACCAGAAAAATTCGGATCTCAGATGGTTATTCAAAAACTCTAAGCTTGCAACAATTGGCCTTAACTGCATTTGAAAAATCGGGACAGAAAGAATATATTAATGTTTACATGGGCGGCGCTCTAATTGCCGGTCTGCTGGATATTCGTCTGATTGAACTTTCCAATGGCGAACGCGGGCTGCGTGAAGTCATCAATGAATTGTCTGAAGTTTACGGCAAGGAAAACGCATTCCCGGAGAATGAATTTTTCGAGATTTTCACTGAGCACACTTATCCGGAAATAGCTGACTTTCTGGAAAAGTATATCAAAAGCACCGAACAATTACCC
>JAJDAE010000343.1 GCA_029262035.1 Candidatus Zhuqueibacterota bacterium | reverse complement strand
ATTCCCGCTTAAAGCGTGCGGGAATGACGGAAAAAGGCACTTCCCGGATGGACACTAATTACAGAACTTTACTGCTAAAGCTTGATATTATTTGATTTTCTACCACAAAAAGTATATAATTTTCTGTATAGATACTCACTTTTATTATGATTGATTTTAAAATGCTAAATGTAAATTTACTCTTTGTAGAAAACAATCAGTCAAAGCGGAATGAACTTGGTAAATTATTAAAAACGAAGGGTTTCGTCATTAGTTTCGTATCTTCGGTGGCGGATGGGTTAAAAATTCTAACCAACCGAAAAATAGACCTGGTTGTTTCTGAGTTGTCTGAACCCGAAATAAATGGGATTCAACTGCTGGAAAAAGCACGGAGCCAAAATCTTAATATGCCATTTATTTTTGTGACGACTGACTGCGAAGTCTCTAAGGCAGTACAGGCGATAAAAATGGGAGCAAGCGATATTTTACTAAAACCCGTTGCACCCAACACGCTTCTGGAAAGCATCGAAACCACCTTAAAACAATATAAGGATCAGAAAAATTTACGACATTCCGAAACTCAATTAAAAATGCTTCTGGAAAATGTTCCTGACCTGGTTTACTCTCTGGATCCGGAAGGTATTTTCATAAGCCTGAACGGTTCAACGAAAAGTTTGTTAGGTTACACAGTTGAAGAAATGCTTGGCCAACCGGTTTTTAAATATATTTATTCGGAAGACAAAAAAATACTGCAGGATGGATTTATGAATTCCATGCAGACCGGCAGTTCAAAAATCAAAACAATTCAGTTTCGCATGGTTTCCAAAACCGGAGAAATTAAATATTTTGAAGTCAATCGGAAACTGATTTTTGAAAATGGGAAAATCATAAGGCAGGACGGCATTGCCAGGGACATCACGGCAAGACAACGGATGGAGATAGAGCTACAAAGCTACTCAAGAAAATTAGAACAAACAGTTAAGGAAAGAACCACAAAATTAGAACTCGCGACAGAACAGCTAACCGCCCTCAACAAAACTTCCAATCGGTTTACACAAATTTTTGATGAAGACGAATTGTTAGATGAAATCCCTCACATGTTGACTCACACGCTTGATTTTGATCGGGCAACCTTTTTGATGGCTGATAAAGGCGCGTTAAATCTACGGTCACACTGTCTTGAAAAGGACACCCCGGAAATGGCTGAAGCTTTTATAAAAAGAATAGAGTCCCCGGACTTTGAATTACCACCACCATTTACGGAATCATTCAAAAAAGGTGAAACTGTTTTTATATCCGATTTGAACAAAGACCCCAGGTGGCCTAAAGAAGAGGGGCAAATTATTCGAACCAAGGCCATCGTCGTGGCACCGATAAAGGCGAACAAAAAGCCCATAGGTGTGATAATTGGCAACATGCAGCACCACGAGAGGGAGATGGATTTGCAGGATGTTGAACGCTTCGAAATGTTTTCTAACATGGTTGGCCTGACTTTGGACAACATCCGAGCATATAAATCCCTTGAGAAAAAAGTGCTTGAAAAAACAAAGTCACTCAAAAATGCAAACCGCGAATTGAGAACACAAACAAAACAACTGGAGAAACAAGCCTATTCCATCGGCAAAGCGAATGTGGCTTTGTTAGAGATTCAAGAAGAGCTAGAACAAAAAAACCGAATTCTTGAACAGACGGATAAACAAATGCGTTCCATCGTAGAAGTCTCCCCTATACCCTTCCTGGTCAGTAAAAAAGATGATGGTACAATTTTATATGCGAACGATCAGCTGGCCGAACTTATCGGCGTGCAAAGAACTGAGTTAATTGGCAAACAGACTCCCGATTTTTATAAAAACCCCTCTGACCGTAAAAAAGTGTTGGAGGAATTCAAAAGCAAAGGGTATGTAAAAAGTTTCGAGGTCGAAATTAAAAAAGCTGATGGCTCCACAGTCTGGAATATTGTGTCTATCGCCTCAACTGAACTTAGTGGCGAACAAGTTCTTATCGCCTCGCTTTATGACATTGACGAACGCAGAAAAATGGAAGAAGCGCTTCGGGAAACCGAGGAAAAATTCCGCCAGTTAACAGAAAACATTGAAGAGGTCTTCTGGATTGTAGATCTCAATTTAAACCAGATGCTTTTCATCAGTCCTTCGTACGAGGAAATTTTTGGCCGACCAGCTGCAAATCTTTTTAAAAATCCGGACGACTGGATGAAAGCTGTGCACCCTGATGATTTGCGCAAACTCTCCGGTGATACTGGAAATACCGCGAACAATGAAAACGAACAAGAGTTTAGAATTATTCACCCGGACAAATCAATCCACTGGATACGTTCCAGGGCATTTCCTATTTTTAATAAGCAAGGTGAAATATATAGATACTGTGGAGTGAGCGAGAATATTACCGAACGAAAACTGGCAGAGGAAAAATTGCAGCTTTACAAACAAATTTTTATTAATTCTAACGATCCCATTAACATTATGGCTCCTAATGGTTTTTTTATAGAACAAAATCCGGCTGCCGAAAAACTGAGCGGGTATACAAAGGAAGAATTACTAAGTAAAACTCCTGAATTATTTGCGGGGGAAAATGCCTTCAATAATATTCGTAAGGCTTTGCGCGAGAAAGGTAAATTCCGTGGTGAAATTATCAGCACTCACAAAAATGGTGGAAAATCTGACGTTGAACTTTCTGCCTTCTCAATATGGGACGAATACGGAGAAGTTGCTTATCAAGTTGGGTTTGCACGGAACATAACCAAACGCAAAGAAGCAGAAAAAATTCTACAACAAAGTCTGGAAGAGTTGGAAACAACCAATAAGCATCTTAACGAAACGCAAAGCCAGCTGGTGCAATCTGAAAAAATGGCTTCCCTTGGTATGCTGGTTGCGGGTATTGCCCACGAAATCAATACGCCAATAGGCGCTGTCAGCAGCATGCACGATACCCTGAAACGCGCTGTCGTTAAATTAAAAGAGGCGTTGGAAAAAGACTACCCGAAATTCTCAAATAACCCTGGCTTAACAAAACCATTAAAAATCATCCAGAATGCAAACCAAATTATTGATAACGGCAGTGAGCGAGTCATCAATATCGTAAAACGCCTTCGCAGTTTTGCGCGTTTGGATGAAGCTGAACTAAAAACCGTTGACCTTCATGAAGGAATAGAAGACACTTTGACTTTAATTTACCACGAAATTAAACACAACATAACTGTCAAAAAAGATTTTGCTCAAATACAGCCGATTGCCTGTTACCCCGGCAAACTCAACCAGGTCTATTTAAACCTGCTCATCAACGCCAAACAAGCCATTCAGGACAAAGGTGAGATTCAAATAAAAACTTACAAAAAAGACAAAAATATATTCGTGCAAATTTCTGACAATGGCGTGGGAATTCCGCAGGAAAAACTAAGCAAAATATTTGATCCCGGTTTTACGACAAAAGGCGTTGGTGTGGGTACCGGCTTAGGCCTCTCCATTTGTTACCAAATCATAGAAGAACATCACGGTCAAATTAGAGCGGAAAGCCAGCCCGGAGTTGGAACAACATTTACCATTACTTTCCCCACCAACTTAGATGAAATTCTGGAAAACACTTAGCACTTCCCCTCACAATTATTGATACACTTTGCTGTTCTATTTAAGAAATATTATTTGACTTTAAGAACGCTTCATTCTACATTACAATATTCCATTCTTTTAACATCTAACTTTCATAAAAATACGGAGGAAAAATATGAATTGGATGAAAGCTGTAATTGCAGGTGTTGTTGGAGGCATCGCTGTACACCTATACAGTTGGTTAATGCATGGCATTATTATGAGCGCCACGTACACGAAGTACGATACTGTATTTGTTCAGGGAGAAGGTAGCCCACTCCCGTTTTTTGCTATTGCTATAGTGGTTGGTATTGCAGGCGGAATTCTGTTTGCAAAAACACGTTCATCGTGGGCTGAAGGCTTAATGGGGGGGGCAACTTTTGGGTTCTATTTGGGATTGGTTTCATTCTTTAGCCAGTTTTATAATGCATTGGTTATCGCTGACTTTCCTTATTATTTAAGCTGGTGTTGGGGAGGTATTTCTTTAGGTGGTTGGGTTCTATTTGGTGTAGTGGCCTCGTTGCTGTATAAAGAATAAAAAGATAATTTTCAAATCGGCCGCCTCTTCCGGCGGTCGGTTTATTTATATTAACAAATTAAAAACAGATCCTACATCCTCCCCTTCTTTTTCTCCAGTACGGTTATAAATATTCGAATCTTCTTTCCTTAATTCTGCTAACTCTTTTCTAGCCTCCGCCTCCATTTTACTCGCTTCAGCTGCCACTTTACGATCTTGCGAAGAAGGAGATTCCGGCGCCAGCGCAGCATTACGAATGACCTGCGCTTTTCGAATTGTTGCTTCCGGGTCGTTGGGGATTTTAGATGTGTCTATCTGAACTTCGCCGCCAACAGCATACTGTTTGCCATCCGGGCCGGTCTCATATTCAAAGGTAGGACCGCCTTTCGCGTTTGGCCCCGCAGCGACTTTATGCGCCTGCTCATGCCTTCTTACCTCGGCATCACGTTTCTTTAACTCCTGAACTTGTTTTTCCTCTTCAGGGGCTAGCTTTTTCTGAATAGAATGAGAATCGTTTTCCGGCCTGCCTTGAACTTGCAGGCTGGAAAACGATTGATACCGGTGACTTGTTGCTGAAATATTCATGGATTATTTATAGGGCAAAAATTATCCAAGAACATCAATTACATTAGACTGATTGTCTTTGCCAGCCAATTGGCCGGAACTGTTAAAAAAGTGCTGTTTCTCTTCTTTTTCTTTTGAAAATTGTTCCGGAATTTTCTCTGAATCTGGAGAATGAGCCTCTTTGCTGTTAACATCTCCGACCTTCGACTGTTGTTGACCCTCAGCATGGGATGCCTTTGAATTCTGTTGTCCCAAATCCAAACGCGTTTGTTCACTTTTTTCTACTTTAGCCTCTTGCTGATTGAGTTCCTTTACTGCTGCCTCTTCTCTGTTAGATTCCTTACTTGCGACCTGAGCCTGCTCATTAGGGTGTTCGCTCGTTGAAAAATGCACTCGCAACTGGGAATTGGCTGAATCAGAACTCGTTATGTGCATAGACTTTACCTCAACAGTAAATTAAAATTGTAACAATATATCTTTCTTAGTAATAAACTCGGTAAGATGTTGAGAAACTTTAATTGTTTATCAAAATTAGTAAAAAAAGATGAAAGGGAATTCTTAAGAAATGGAATTGGATTTATTCACGACGGGGGCAAAGAGATGCTAAAGGTTCTTGCCCCCACACCAGATGTTTCTACTCGGTTCTATCAATTCGGCCATCCAGCAGGTGAATTGTTCGGTTTCCGTATGCGGCATTTTTTTCAGAATGTGTCACCTGGATGATTGTTGTGCCCTCATCATTTAATTTTTTAAAAAGCTGCATAATTTCTTCGCCCTGGGCAGAGTTCAGATTCCCTGTAGGCTCATCGGCTAAAATAACTTTGGGTTCAATGATGACTGCACGCGCAATACCCACCAATTGCTGCTGTCCTCCGGAAAGCTGATTCGGGAAAAGGTCTTTTTTGCCAACGATGTTAAACTTATCCAATGTGTCGGCTACCAAGCCTTTACGTTCGCCGCCTTTCATCTTTTTGTAAAGCAAAGGCGTCTCAATGTTCTCATACACTGTTAATTCATCAATTAAATGATAGCTTTGGAAAACAAACCCAATATTCTGAGAATGCAACGCCGTACGCTGTTTTTCTTTCAGCGCTCCAACTTCATCCTCTTTAAAAAAATAATCACCGCTGTTAGGAGAATCCAACATTCCAATTATATGTAATAAGGTTGATTTACCAGAACCGGATGGCCCCATGATGGTAACAAACTCGCCTTCTTCAATTTCAAGATTTATATCGCGAAGAACAAAGGTATTACCAGCGCCGGTTTTATAATACTTTACAATATTTCTAAGACTAATCATTCAATCCGCTCCTTTTGTAATAAAAGTAATAGTACATCAATGACAAAAAATATGCCACTTTCTTTTTCCCCTTGTAGCCAGAAAAGATCAACGACGTTTTATACGGTAAGAATACAAAAGATGTTCGCTAACGAACACACTATGGGGTATTTATAGAAATAAAAATGCGAAGACCTCATGCAAAAACTCCTCACACACACAGGTCAGGAAGCTTATGCTGGTTGTTCTCTGCGGCAGTTTTAACCATTTCATCACCATAATTTCTTTGCCACCGTATAAACACATGACCATTAGCTACAAAAAAAATCCCCTTCATGGAGAACCAGAAGAGGATTTTATTTCATTTTTTTTCAAACTTCAGGATTTTACAGGACTCTTTTTAGTTGATTCCGTTTCAACTTTTATAAAGCCTTCTTTAACAAGATAGTCAAGGATCCGCTTGGCGTTGCCTTCGGCAGAAATATTAACTGTATCGAGTTTTATTTCAGGATTTACCGGGTCTTCGTATGGATCATCAATGCCGGTAAAACCTTTTATTTCGCCACGCCGGGCCTTTGCATACATGCCCTTAACATCACGATCCTCACAAACTGCAAGTGGAGTATCCACAAAAACTTCTACAAAACGGTCTTTACCAATTAAATTGCGGACATCATTTCTGGTAGCCCGGTACGGACTAACCGCCGCACAAATTACCACGCCCCCATGTTGGACAATTTCAGCAGCAACATAACCGATTCTGCGAATATTAATATCACGGTCTTCTTTACTAAAACCAAGCCCTTTCGAAAGATGCGTCCGGACGACATCGCCATCCAAAACAGTTACCTGGCGACCATGCTCCAAAAGCACAGAGGTCAGGATATCAGCAGTGGTAGATTTACCAGAGCCACTCAGTCCTGTAAACCAGATGCAGACACCCTGGCGAAACTTGGGTGGATATGATTCCGCTAAAATTTCAGCGACTTCAGGGCGAGTAAACCATTCGGGCAAAAACTTGCCGTTGTTCAAGTATTCCTCACGTACCTGGGTTCCTGAAATCGAGGCTGTTTTTGTACCAGTTGGAATTTTAGAAACTTCTTCATACCTATCTTCATCAGGCAAATAAACCAATTCCTGAAAATTCACCATTTTCACGCCGAGTTCTTCACTGTGTTTTTCTACAAGCTCTTGAGCATCGTACAAACCATAGAACGGTTTTCCGGTGGAGTCCTTACCGGGGCTGGCATGGTCCCGGCCAACAATGATGTGGTTTGCGCCATAGTTCCGGCGAATCAATGCATGCCATAACGCCTCTCTTGGGCCGGCCATTCGCATAGCCAACGGCAACAAGGTCAGTAAAATTCTATCCTGGTCATAGTATCTGTCGGCCAGAGCTTTGTAGGTTCTTACACGGGTATAGTGGTTAACATCACCGGGCTTGGTCATGCCAACAACCGGATGCAGCAGCAGTACGCCATTTACAGACTCAGTGGCACGCTTGGTCATTTCTTCATGCACTTTGTGCAATGGATTGCGGGTTTGAAAAGCCACGACATTGTCATAACCGTAGGACTCAATTCTTTCTCGGGTTTGGGCCGGTGTTAATCTGAGATTTTTAAAATCGTAGTATTGGGGCAGGTTGATAACTTTGAGCTTGCCGGCAATATTTACTTTGCCCCAACGATGGATTTCAGCAACCATCGAATGGCGCAGGTCAATGCTGCCAAACGCTTTCCGCGCAAGCTCTTCTTTATCCCACTCATAAATTTCTTCAATATTCATTATAGCTAACAATTCATTTTTTGAATTGCGTAACGCGATTTCTGTATCGAGCTTAATATCTTCGCTCGGGTCAACCGACAAAGTGATTGGTATTGGGAAAATAGAGCCGTTGCTTAAACGCATATTATCCAAAACGCTCTGGTAATCTTCTTTACCCATAAATTGGGTGAGTGGTGAAAAAGCGCCAACAGCGAGCAATTCCAAATCACAAACGGCTCTTTCGGTTAGTTGAATCGATGGAAGTTTGGAAGCATGCGCTTTGTTCGACTCCATATCTTCCGGATGTACCAGCAAGTTTACCAACTTACCGCCATAGGGTGTTATAAGATTGGTGGACATTATGACTTATTCCTTAATTTAAATTTCCGTAATTGCAGCATAATTATTTTATTTATTTTTTTGGCTAAGCACGCAAACCAAGGCAGGTAATAAACGCACGTAAATTCTTAATATCAATAACAATATGAAAAATCTTTACATCTTCAGTATATTTAATAAAGCAACCAACAGTACACTGTTTTTATTGCCAAAAGAATACACACACAATATGGTGCCCGCGTACCGCCGGAACCTATACTCACCGACATTACCGGTAATAATTTCCGGGTAAACACCGCCCTCATTCAGCTTGTATTTTTAACATCCATTGGGAGGCGGAAGACGCCAGCTCTTTCAAAACAGCCTCACTGGTTTTACCGGTACGTTTAGGCACATTAAAACTATGGTCGGCGTCATCAAAAATCTTCAATATGGCTTTGTCTTTTAACTCAGCACAAACAGGTTCAAGATAAGTTAAGTTGGCAAGCTTATCGCGCGTACCTTGCAGAAATAGCATGGGTAGGGACACATTGAATAAGTGTTTGGCGCGCTCCCGACCATCTTTGCCCGGTGCGTGCAAGGGAAATCCGAAAAATACAATAGCTTTAACATTAGGCAATGGTTCCCTGGATGCAGCCAAAGAAGTCATGCGGCCGCCCATGGATTTACCACCTGCAAAGAGTGGTAAGTCTGGCAAAAGTTTGTGGGCCTCGGCCACTGCGGAACGCACAGTCT